>NZ_JBFAKH010000161.1:0-8184 GCF_040655635.1 Streptomyces sp. NPDC050388 | reverse complement strand
AAAGTGGCGGAACCGGGGGTGGGACGGGCGATGGCCGGGCGCGGGACGGACGAGCATCCACATGGTGCTGACCGGCTGTGCGACTCCGGGGACCGTTTTGTCGCGGCGTCAGGGGGCGGCCTTACGCAGGGCGATCGCCCGTTGCATCGCCTTCCGGGCGCGCGCGGTGTCGCGGGCGTCGTGGTAGGCGACGGCGAGCCGGAACCAGCTGCGCCAGTCGTCGGGGGCGTCCTCCGTCTCGGCCCTGCGCCGGGCGAAGACCTCGTCGGCCGAGTCCCGGTCGATACGGCCGCTGGGCAGACGCTTCAGCTCGTCCACGGGCAGTCCGCCCTGGGCGTCGAGTTCGGCGGCGAGGCGGTTGGCGTTGCGGACGAACTCGGTGTTCTTCCACAGGAACCACACGCCGATGACCGGCAGGATGAGCACCGCCACGCCGAAGGTGACGGTGAGGGGCGTACCGGCCTGGATGAGCAGCACGCCGCGGCTGCCGACCAGGACGAAGTAGACGACCAGGACGGCGGCCGTGACGGCGTAGGAGATCTTCGCGCGCATGGGGTCGGCTCGTGCTCAGTTCAGGTCGAGGAAGTGTTCCAGGCCGAAAGTCAGGCCGGGAGTGGTCACCACGCGGCGGGCGCCGAGCAGGATGCCCGGCATGAAGCTGCTGTGGTGCAGGGAGTCGTGGCGGACGGTGAGGGTCTCGCCCTCGCCGCCGAGCAGGACCTCCTGGTGGGCCAGCAGACCGCGCAGCCGGACGGCGTGCACCGGCACCCCGTCCACGTCGGCGCCGCGGGCGCCGTCCAGGGCGGTGGCCGTGGCGTCCGGGGCGGGGGCACTGCCGGCCCGGCGGCGGGCCTCGGCGATGAGCTGGGCGGTGCGGGTGGCGGTACCGCTGGGGGCGTCCACCTTGTCGGGGTGGTGCAGTTCGACGACCTCGACGGACTCGAAGTACGGGGCGGCGATCTGCGCGAACTTCATGGTCAGCACGGCGCCGATGGAGAAGTTCGGTGCGATGAGCACGCCCGTCTCCGGGAACTGCTCGAGCCAGCCCCTCAGCTGTGCGAGGCGGTCGTCGGTCCAGCCGGTGGTGCCGACGACCGCGTGGATGCCGTGCCGTACGCAGAAGTCCAGGTTGCCCATGACCGAGGCCGGGGTGGTCAGTTCGACGGCGACCTGGGCACCGGTCTCGGCGAGGGTCTCCAGCCGGTCGTCCCGGCTGAGTGCGGCCACCAGCTCCATGTCGTCGGCGGCCTCGACGGCCCGTACCGCTTCGGACCCGATCCGGCCCTTGGCGCCGAGGACCGCCACGCGCAGCTTGCTCATCTTCCTTGCTTCCTTACCGGAGGGGTCGGGGAGGACCGGGACCGTGGAGGGTTGGGTGCCGTCGGGCCCGGCGGGCCCGCTAGGCGACGGTGTCGTGCAGCCGGGATGCCTGTTTGTCCTTGAGCGGGCCGATGACCGACAGCGAGGGCTGCTGTCCCAGGATGTCGCGGGCGACCGCGCGGACCTCGTCCGGCGTGACCGAGGCTATCCGGGCCAACATGTCGTCGACCGACATCTGCTCACCCCAGCACAGCTCGCTCTTGCCGATGCGGTTCATCAGCGCGCCGGTGTCCTCCAGACCGAGGACGGTGGAGCCCTGGAGCTGGCCGATGGCGTGCCGTATCTCGTCGTCGGACAGGCTGTGTTCGGCGGCCTGGTCGAGTTCGTCGCGGCAGATCTTCAGCACGTCGTGCACCTGGGACGGCCTGCACCCGGCGTACACGCCGAACAGGCCGCAGTCGGCGAAGCCGGAGGTGTACGAGTACACGCTGTAGGCCAGGCCGCGCTTCTCCCGGACCTCCTGGAACAGGCGGGAGGACATGCCGCCGCCGAGGGCGGTGTTGAGCACGCCGAGGGCCCACCGGCGCTCGTCGGTGCGGGACAGGCCCGGCATGCCGAGGATGACGTGCGCCTGCTCGGTGCTGCGGTCGATCAGCTCGACCCGGCCGGCGGTGCGCAGCGCGCGCCGTCCGCCGCGCGGGGCGATCGGCTCGGCGTCGAGGTCCTTGACGGCGTCGGCCTCCTCGAAGGCGGCGCGGACCTGGCGTACGACCTGGTCGTGGTCGATGTTGCCGGCGCAGGCGACCACGAGGTGGGTCGGGTCGTAGTGCTTCTTGTAGAAGCGGCGGATGCGGTCGGCGGTGAGGGCGTTGACCGTGTCGACGGTGCCGAGGACCGGGCGGCCCAGCGGGCTGTCGCCGAACATGGTGTGCGCGAACAGGTCGTGCACGCAGTCGCCGGGGTCGTCCTCGGTCATCGCGATCTCTTCGAGGATCGCGCCGCGCTCGATGTCGACGTCCTCCTCGAGGATGCGCGAGCCGGTCAGCATGTCGCAGACCACGTCGATGGCGAGCGGCAGGTCGGTGTCGAGCACACGTGCGTAGTAGCACGTGTACTCCTTGGCCGTGAAGGCGTTCATCTCGCCGCCGACGGCGTCGATGGCGGAGGAGATGTCCAGGGCGGACCTGCGGTGCGTGCCCTTGAAGAGCAGGTGCTCCAGGTAGTGGGTGGCGCCGTTCAGGGCCGGGGTCTCGTCGCGGGAGCCGACGTGCGCCCAGATGCCGAAGGTCGCCGAGCGGACCGAGGGCAGGGTCTCGGTGACGATGCGCAGGCCCCAGGGGAGGGTGGTCTTGCGGACGGTGCCGAGGCCGTTCCCGCCCTGGATGAGGGTTTGGGTACGGGCGACGGCCCGCGCCTCCGGGGAGGTGCGGGCCGTCGCCTTGGAGCCGTAGGACGTCACTTGTCGGCGTCGGCCTTCTTCTCGTCGTCCTCGCCCTCGATCACGGGGATGAGGGAGAGCTTGCCGCGGGAGTCGATCTCGGCGATCTCGACCTGGACCTTGGCACCCACACCGAGCACGTCCTCGACGTTCTCCACGCGCTTGCCGCCGGCCAGCTTGCGGATCTGCGAGATGTGCAGCAGACCGTCCTTGCCGGGCAGCAGGGAGACGAACGCGCCGAAGGTGGTCGTCTTCACGACCGTGCCCAGGTAGCGCTCGCCGACCTCGGGCATCGTCGGGTTGGCGATGCCGTTGATCGTGGTGCGGGCGGCCTCGGCGGCCGGGCCGTCGGCGGCACCGATGTAGATGGTGCCGTCGTCCTCGATGGTGATCTCGGCGCCGGTGTCCTCCTGGATCTGGTTGATCATCTTGCCCTTGGGGCCGATGACCTCACCGATCTTGTCGACCGGGATCTTCACGGTGATGATCCGCGGCGCGTTCGGGGACATCTCGTCCGGCGTGTCGATCGCTTCCATCATCACGTCGAGGATGTGGAGGCGGGCGTCACGGGCCTGCTTGAGAGCGGCGGCCAGGACGGAGGCCGGGATGCCGTCCAGCTTGGTGTCGAGCTGGAGGGCGGTCACGAACTCCTTGGTGCCGGCGACCTTGAAGTCCATGTCGCCGAAGGCGTCCTCCGCACCGAGGATGTCGGTGAGGGCGACGTAGTGCGTCTCGCCGTTGATCTCCTGGGAGATCAGGCCCATGGCGATACCGGCGACGGGGGCCTTGAGCGGCACACCGGCGTTCAGCAGCGACATGGTGGAGGCGCAGACCGAGCCCATGGACGTCGAGCCGTTGGAGCCGAGGGCCTCGGACACCTGACGGATCGCGTACGGGAACTCCTCGCGCGTCGGCAGCACCGGCACGATGGCGCGCTCGGCGAGGGCGCCGTGGCCGATCTCGCGGCGCTTGGGGGAGCCCACGCGGCCGGTCTCGCCGACGGAGTAGGGCGGGAAGTTGTAGTTGTGCATGTAGCGCTTGCGGGTCACCGGGGAGAGGGTGTCCAGCTGCTGCTCCATGCGGAGCATGTTGAGGGTGGTGACGCCCAGGATCTGGGTCTCGCCACGCTCGAACAGCGCGGAGCCGTGCACCCGCGGGATGGCCTCGACCTCGGCGGCCAGGGTGCGGATGTCGGTGACCCCGCGGCCGTCGATGCGCTTCTTCTCCTTGATGACGCGCTCACGGACCAGGGACTTGGTCAGCGAGCGGTACGCGGCGGAGATCTCCTTCTCGCGGCCCTCGAACTCCGGCAGGAGCTTCTCGGCGGCGAGCTGC
This sequence comes from Streptomyces sp. NPDC050388, assembly GCF_040655635.1. NCBI lineage: Bacteria > Bacillati > Actinomycetota > Actinomycetes > Kitasatosporales > Streptomycetaceae > Streptomyces > Streptomyces sp. NPDC050388. Next base: position 4,091 of record NZ_JBFAKH010000161.1, on the reverse strand, counting down.
TTGACGCGGTCCAGCTCGGCCTCGCGCTCCTGCTTGCCGGCGATGGTGAGTGCCTGGGCGAGCTCGGGGCGGACGGCGCCGGTCAGCGCTTCCAGGACGTCGTCCTGGTAGTCCAGGAAGATCGGGAACTCACCGGTCGGCTTGGCGGCCTTCGCGGCGAGGTCGGCCTGCGCCTTGCAGAGGACCTTGATGAAGGGCTTCGCGGCCTCCAGACCGGCCGCGACGATCTCCTCGGTGGGGGCCTCGGCACCGCCCTCGACCAGCTTGACGGTCTGCTCGGTGGCCTCGGCCTCGACCATCATGATCGCGACGTCGCCGTCCTCCAGGGCGCGGCCCGCGACGACCATGTCGAAGACGGCGTCCTCGAGCTCGGTGTGCGTCGGGAACGCCACCCACTGGCCGCGGATCAGCGCGACGCGGACGCCGCCGATCGGACCGGAGAAGGGCAGACCGGCCAGCTGCGTGGACGCGGAGGCGGCGTTGATCGCCACGACGTCGTACAGGTGGTCGGGGTTGAGCGCCATGACCGTGGCGACGACCTGGATCTCGTTGCGCAGGCCCTTCTTGAAGGACGGGCGCAGCGGGCGGTCGATGAGGCGGCAGGTGAGGATCGCGTCCTCGGAGGGCCGGCCTTCCCGGCGGAAGAAGGAGCCGGGGATCTTGCCGGCCGCGTACATCCGCTCCTCGACGTCCACCGTCAGGGGGAAGAAGTCGAGCTGGTCCTTGGGGCTCTTGGAGGCGGAGGTGGCCGACAGCACCATGGTGTCGTCGTCCAGGTACGCCACGGCGGAGCCTGCGGCCTGACGGGCGAGGCGGCCCGTCTCGAAGCGGATGGTGCGGGTGCCGAAGGAGCCGTTGTCGATGACGGCCTCGGCGTAGTGGGTCTCGTTCTCCACCAGTGTTCTCTCCGTTACTTGATCGTCTTTTGTCCCTCCTCGCCCGTATGGCGGGAAGGACGGGCGGAGAAGCACGCCTTCTGGTGCGGGCCGGTCTTCGATCGAAGCTCCCGGGTTCACTCTCCCGGGGGCCACTACCGAGGACCGGCGGCGGCGAGGTGCGCTTCTCCTCGTACGTCATGACGTCCGGGGGGACGTCGGGGTGGTGCCCGTGACGGCGGTGACCTGGTGCGGTACCGGTCGGCACGGCGATTCGGTGTTCTTGTGTTGTGCTACCACACTACAAAGAGGGAGTGACACTCCGCACGTACAGCAAAGGGAGCGGTCCCCTTTTCCCAGGGAACCGCTCCCGTCACGGCGTCTTACCGGGCGCCCGCCGCACCACGGCGGATGCCGAGGCGGTCGACCAGCGCACGGAAGCGCTGGATGTCCTTCTTGGCGAGGTACTGCAGCAGCCGGCGGCGCTGGCCGACCAGGATGAGCAGACCACGACGGGAGTGGTGGTCGTGCTTGTGGGTCTTGAGGTGCTCCGTCAGGTCGGAGATCCGACGCGAAAGGAGGGCGACCTGGACCTCGGGGGAGCCGGTGTCGCCTTCCTTGGTGCGGAATTCGGAGATGATCTGGTTCTTCGTAGCGGCGTCGAGCGACACGCTTACTCCTCATGGTCTGTGAATGGCCACCGAGCGCCCCCGGTCTTCACCTCGAGGGATCTTCCATGACTCGGAAGGCGGGATCCGCTGGACGCGGCCTGTGGAGCGGGGCTCCGAGGCGCGCACACAGCACACATACGTCCGTCGCTCAGAGTACCAGCCGGCGGCGGGCCCCTTTACCACGGTCCGCGGAACCGCCCAGGTGGGGCGTGGGGTGCCACTAGGGTGAGCGCTCGTGCCGGTCATCGGACCGGCCATCGGACCATCCATACGTCGGGAAGGGGTCGCTGCGACATGGCGGAGACGGCTGAGGAGATCAAGGCACGCAAGGAGCGGGAGAAGGACGAGCTCTACGCCCTCGACATCTCCGGCGTCGAATGGCACAGCGCGCCGGGCACCGAGGAGCACGAGGAGCGGGTCGAGATCGCCTATCTGCCCGGGGGCGCGGTGGCCATGCGGTCCTCTCTCGACCCGGACACCGTGCTCCGCTACACGGAGGCGGAGTGGCGGGCGTTCGTGCTGGGCGCGCGGGACGGGGAGTTCGACCTGGAGCCGGCGGGCCCCGAGGCGGAGTGACCACCGTACGCGTCCGGGAGCGTGCACGCGTGTGTGCGCCCTCCCGGACGTCGCACGTCGGCCGGTCATCGACCTCACTGACGCGTGCACACGGATGTCGAGACCGGTCCGGTCCCGTGAACGTCCCGCGGCCGTCCGGGTGGCGACCTGAGCCGGGAAACCCCTGACCGCGCCCACCACCCTCGACACCTCCCGCGAGCCGCGCAAGGCCCAAAAGGGCGAGGCATGCGGCCTCGGGCCTGGAATTTCCCAGTCCGGAGGCAAAGATCCCCACCGGTTCGACGACTCCGTCGACACCGCCGGCAAGCAGTTCGACTGCAACGCACGCTGCCTCAGGGGGCGTTGAGGAAGCGCACTGGCCGAAACCGCCGACGGCGTACCGGAGGACGGGGAGTTGAGTCGCTCGATGGGCTTGCGCCGAGGTGACGTGGAGTCACCTCCTCACCCTCGCGGACGGCCTCACTCTCCGGTGTGCCGACCGCGATCGGCAGTAGGTGATGACTCAACCGACGGATGCCGAGGTCGGGTTGCCGGGTACGCCGTGACGGATGGGCTGCAGACGCGGCCACCGCGCAACGTGTTCGCAGGACGGGCCTGCCGGTGTGCCGGTGGTGGAGATTAGGCTGGGACCGGGCGCGACGCCAGAACCCGTGGACCGGGTGTCGGCGCCCAGGGGGAGCCGGTGGGTCGGACGACCGTGATCGGACGAAATCGCAGCGCCCCCAAAACAGCCTCGAACAAGTCTGGATGACGAGAAATGGTCGCCTCAGCACGGAGTGAGGGTGCTCGACCACACCAGGAGGAACTGTGAACAGCGATCGGGACGGGACGCGCGGGGGCTGGGCGACACCCGGCGATGACCAGCCCGACGCGGAGTCCGCCGTCGAGGCGACGGGCGAGTTCACCATCGACTACGCACCGCCGGCCTGGTACACGCAGAACGCTTCGGACGGTTCGAGTTCGAGTTCGGGTTCGGGCCCGGGTTCGGGGAGCTCCGGGAAGGAGGCCGGCCCTTCGTCTTCCTCCTCTCCCTCATCTCCTTCGTCTGCTCCCTCTTCGGGGTCAGGCAGGCCCGTTCCGCCGTTGCCCGGGCTGACTCCGCCGCCGCACGCGGTGGGTGCCGGGGGGCCTTCGTCGATTCCGACGCCCGCTCCGGGGGCTCCTTTCACCCCGCCCCCGCCCGCTCCCACGCCGGGCGCTCCCTTCACACCGCCGGCTCCCACGCCAGGGGCCCCGTTCACTCCGCCCGCTCCGCCGACCGGGGGGCCGGGCGCCGTGCCCAGGCTTCCGGTGGGGAGCGGTTTCGAGCCGCAGCAGCCTTCGGAAGGGGACGAGCGGGGTGAGGCGCCCATGCCCACTCCCCCGTCTGCGCCCGAGCCGGAGCCCGACTCGGGTAACGGCGATCTCGAGAGCGGTGCCACCATCCGGTTCTCCGCCGCCGCCCTGAAGCGGGAGATCCCGGAGCGCGGGCCCGGGACCGCACCCGAGGCGGAGGCGGAGGTGACCCCGGCGCCGGACAAGCGGCTGGAGTCGGCCGACGCTCAGGAGGGGACCGGCGACGTCGCGGACGTGGAGGCCGCCGACGATCTCGAGGACGAGGGCATCGTCGACGCCAGCACCTCCGAATCCTCCGTGGAGGACGGTCAGAACGACGCGAACGACGCGGACGACGCCGAGGACTCCGAAGACACTGTCGTCGTGGCCGAGGCCGAGGACTCCGAAGACGCTGTCGTCGTGGCCGAGGCCGAGGCGGACGCACCCGAACCCGAGGACGCCAAGCCGGTGGTGGGTGACGCGCCAGGGGGTGGCGTGGCCGGTTCTGATGGTGCGGACGACGCCACGGAAACCCCGGACAACTCGGACGACGCAGACAGCGCACCTCAGGACGGCGTCCCGGCCTCCTCCGGCCCTCCGGCCGCGGCCGCCTGGACGCCCCCGGCGGGCCCGGGGGCGGCGCCCCCGGCGGCGC
>NZ_JBFAKH010000160.1:0-8344 GCF_040655635.1 Streptomyces sp. NPDC050388 | reverse complement strand
GTCCTGCGGCGGCAGCGTCACGGGCGGCCGAAAGGACCGGTATCCGCAGGTGGAGGGGGCCGCCCCGCCGATCGGCTCGCGGCGGCGTCTGCCCGGCCCGGGGCGCCGATTTCACACGCTCCGGCCGGTGGCGAAGTAGCCGGTGGCGAGGACGGTGCCGTCGGGGGTGGTCAGGCGGGCGCTGGAGAGCGCCGCGGGGCCGATTGGGGCCGCCGTGCCCCAGTTACCACGTCCGTTGCTCAGGGTGAAGGCGCCTACGCGGATCGTGGTGCCGTCCGTGCGCTGCAGGAGGCAGACGACCTTGCCGCTGTACGGAGTGCCGGCGGCGGCAAGGTCGACGGTCAGGTAGATCCGACCGGGGTCCCCCAGGTCTCCGGGATGGGCGTAGACGTCGCCTGCCGACGGCCCGGAGCCCGAGGCCGAGGTCAGCTCTCCCTCCCTCACAGGCGTCTGGGCCTTTACGGCAGGGGAGCTCGAGGCCGTGACACTCTCGAGGGCGGTGCCGACCGCCCAGCCGGTAAACCCGAACGCGAACGCGAAGGCTGCCACGGCGGACGCGCCTCGCAGCCGGACACGGCGTGCGCGACTGCGGACCGCCTTGTGCGCGAGGCCGGACGCCCGCGTGTGGGGGGTCCCCTTGTGCGCCGTCACGTCCTGGGTCAGTCTGCGCGCCACCCGGGTCTCGAACCCGGGCGGCGGCTCGCTGCCCGGCACCAGCCCGATCAGTTTGTCGCCCACCAGGGCCATGTGCTCGATGTACTCCCGACAGGCCGCGCACCGGTCCAGATGCGCGACCGCCACCGCCCGCTCACGGCCGAACAGCACGCCCAGCGCCAGCTCGACGCCGATCTCCCGCAGCTTCTCGCAGGTCACGTCACTGGTCATGGTCCCCTCGCTTCGGAGAGGCGAGTGTGTCCCGCAGCCTTCCCATCGCTGTCCTGATCCGCGTCTTTGCGGTGCCCAGCGGGATCTTCTCCCAGTCGGCGATCTGCTGGGCCGTCATTCCGTAGACGCCCGCCATCACCAGGGCACGACCCTGTTCCCGCGGCAGCTGCGCCACCGCGGCCCGCAGCCGGGACGAGCCCTCGTCGGCCAGGGCCCACTGCTCGGAGGTCTCGGTCACGGCATCGAGGAGCGCGTCGAGGTCCTCGGGTGCCACCGGCTTTGTCCGCCGCGCACGGACGGCGTCGATGGCGAGATGGTGCGCGGTGGTCGTCAGCCAGGTCGTCACCGACCCGCGGCGCGCGTCGTAGATCTGCGCATGACGCCACGCACGCTCGAACGTCTGCTGGGCGATGTCCTCGGCAAGCTGCGGATCTTTGGTGACGGCGACGGCGACACCGAAGACCGCGCGCTGGAACCTCCGTACGAAGGCGGCCGCGAGCTCCGGATCACCGGTGGCCGGCCCGGACAGCAGAGCCTCGTCCGGGAGACGGCCAACGGGAACCGGAAGCTCGGCACACCTATAGATACGGTCCGCCCCCGCCGAGGGATTGCCCGGCCGCTGCGGAAGCTGGGCATGCGGTGGGCGTAGCCACTTCCAGCAGGCCCTGTCGTCGGTACTTTCCCGGGCTCTGTAGCCGATGTCGGCCGGTGCCGTCCTGGAAATCTCGGAACCCGCTTGGAGAGGCGGACGCGGGAGAGATCGCGCAGGGGCTGGAGCGCGCGTTGCGCACCCGGCCCGTTCCCTCAAGCGCCGAGGCCCGTCTGCGGTTCCTGCTCGCGACACACCGGTATTCCACCCGCGCCCAACCCCTGTACGTCGGGCACCGCCCACGGCCTGTCGCCGCGGGCGGTGTCCACCGGCGCAGCCCGGCCCCGGTCACAGCTTCAGCAGCGCCTCCAGCAGCGGGCCGCGCATGATCTTGCCGACCTTCTTGTCGTCCGGATTGTCGGGAACGGTCACCTTCACCACGGACGGCTGCCCCTCGCCCTCGTCCCCCTCGAGGACCGTCACCTCGGACCCCTTGTACTGCGGCTGGCCCTTGAGCACGGCCTGGACGGTCTCGGAGACCTTCAGCGCGGACTTTTCGCTGCGGGCGACCGCGCAGACGACTCCGGAGGTGTCGTCGGCGGACCGGGCGAGCTGGCCGATCGCCAGGTGCGAGAGCTCCTTCCCGCCCCGGCGCGGGTCGATGCCGCTTTGGCGCGGTTCGATGTTCACCGAGTAGACGTCACCGAGACAGGCGACAAGCTGCCGGTACTCGGCCTTGTCGGCGAGCGCCTTGCCGTCGGCGGGGTGGAACACCCGGGTGCCCACCGGGCGGACGTGGGTGAACTCCTGGTCGGACACCGTGTAGTCCGTCTGGCTGTCCTCGTCCCCGCCCCAGACCGCCACCCCGTCCTGCTTGCGCTCCGGACGCCCTTCGGCCTTGAGTTTCTTGATGATCGACTCGGAGTCGAAGGCGCCACGCCAGTAACCGGCCATGAGCGGGGAGTCGGTCGACTGGATCCACAGCCTTTCTTCGACCTGGTCCGGGTCGATCCGGTATCTCGAGACAGCCGAGCCGCTGAGCTCGGTGGCGAACTCCGAATCGGGGAACGGCCGGAAGTCGGCGAACCGTTCCGGGGCCTCCTTCGTCAGCTCCCGAAGCCTCGCGCTGTCCGTATACCCGACGCTCCAGGTCCCGGGCTCGGACGAGACCTTCCCGAGCGCCGCGGACAGTCCTGAAGCGTCCTCGGAGTCGGATCCCGAGCCGGAGGTGAGGGAACAGCCGGTGGTGAGCAGCAGACCGCATACGGCGGCGACGGCGGCCGATCTTCGGGCCGGAGTCCCGGCGGTACGACGGCGGCGATCAAATGATATGGACATGATCGGTCAGACTATTGGAAAAGGCAGCCAGGGTGGGGATCCCCCGATTGTGCGACATCCTGCGGATTCGCCCTGGCTTTCATCTCCCGTTGCCGCAGGTCAGCCCGACAGACGGGAGCGATGGATTCGCCTAGATCATGATGGTTCTTCAGGATTCCTGAAGAACCATCATGATCCTTACCCAGACGCACCGGCCGAGGGCGACGAGGTGCCTGGTCAGGCCCCCTGCCGAGGACCCGAGAGGGCGGCGAACTCCTTCGCCAGCCGCTCCGCCTCCGGCGACATCGGCCCCTCCTGCTGCGCCACCGTCAGCAGCAGCCGCAGCAGATCGTGCGCCTCCTCCAGGGTCAGCAGTGCCAGCCGCTGGGCCGTGTGATCCACCGGCGCGTACTCGCTCTCCTCCGGATCGAGGTGCTCGTCGTCATCCATGACCAGCGCAACCATTCCCCGGGCGCCACGGTCACGCACAAGTTCTGGGACGGCCCCACCGGAGCACGGAACATGCGGGCCCCCCACCTCCGGCGTGCTGTCAGCACACAGGGGCCCCGGATGCCGGGCCGGCGCGTACCGCGGAACGCCCAACTCCACTACCTACACGGCAGTCACGCCCCTCCGGGCTGCCGCGCGGCAGGACACCCCTCACCGAAGGGCCACACGTCGGTACCAAACCGCCGCGTGATCACATCTTCTCCGCTGGCGTTGTCACGTTGGCTGACCGGCCTGAGATGATCTTGGAGTTGGTCGTGCCGGGGAGGGGGCCGTTCGTGTCGTCCGCGCCGCCGTCGTACCAGGGCCACCGGTACCCGGTCGAGGTGATCTCGCACTGCGTGTGGCGGTACTTCCGCTTCCCGCTGTCGTTCCGTGAGGTGGGGGAGCTGAGGCTGCAGCGCGGCGTCATCGTCTCCCATGAGACAGTGCGCCGCCGGTGTACGAAGTTCGGGCAGGCCTACGCCAACGGGCTGCGCCGCCGGCGACCCCGGCCCGGCGACACATGGCACCTGGACGAGGTCTTCATCAGGATCGACGGAGAGCAGAAGTACCTGTGGCGGGCCGTCGACCAGGACGGGATGGTGCTGGACATCCTCGTGCAGGACCGCCACGGCCCGGCGCTTCTTCCGCCGCCTGATGAAGAAGACGTGTTCGGCGCCGAGGGTGGTCGTTACGGACAAGCTGCGCCCCTACGGCGCCGCCCACCGCGAGGTCACGCCCTCGGTCAAGCACCGTTCCCACCAGGGCCTGAACAACCGGGCCGAGAACTCCCACCAGCCGACGAGGCGGCGCGAGCGCGCCACGAAGGGCTTCCGCTCGGTCTGCGGGGCACAGAGATTCCTGGTCGCGTTCAGCGGCATCTCGCCCCACTTCCGGCCCCGCCGCCACCTGATGACCGCCACCGGATACCGCGCCGAGATGACCGTCCGCTTCGCCGTCTGGAACCAGATCACCGGCGTCGCCGGCCCGCCTGCCGCGGCCTGACCCGAAACTGCCGCCCGGCCCCACCACACCCGGCACACCGTCAGGCACTCACACACTCAATAACGTGACAGTGCCCCTCCCCGGCACGACCAACTCCAAGATCACCTCAGGCCGGTCAGCCAACGTGACAACGCCCGTGCAGCTGCTGTTCGTCGGCCCCGGTGTCCTGCGCATCGAAGAGGCGGGCCGCGGACTGCGGGGGCAGGGCGAGGGTGAGGTGGCGTAGGCGGGCGTCGTCGGTGGTGCCGGGCGCGGCGGTGAAGCCGAACCGGGCGCGGGTCTCGATGACGATGCCTCCGGTGGTGGCGCCTGCCACCGGGCGCGCACGGCGTCCTGAAGGCGCTGCGCGAGGTCGGCGCGGGGCCGGCGGATCCGGTCCTTCACCTACCGTTCCACGGTGCGCTGGCTGACGTCGAGCGCGTCGGCCACGGCGCGGGTGCCCTTGAGCTGCTTGACCAGGTAACGCATCTGCGCGCCGGCCGACTTCGGTAGGGGGCGGGCGAACGCCTGCTGCACGGCCCGCTCGAGGCCGTCTCCGACGATGCCCACGAGGTCTCCGTTCATGATCGGCTGTGTAGGTTGCTGTGCGGTGTTCACGGCCGGGCCGGGGTAGTTCCCCACGCCGGGCTGAACGGGTCTCACAGCGGCGTCCAGGGCGGTTAGAGGGCGTGTAGGGTCTCGCCGCCGATGGCATGTCGATCTTCTCTGACCTGCTGGTTCTCTGTTGTCTCACCGCGATGTCACCCAAGATCAGTCTCAGGTCGATGCCATTTCCTCGGTGGAACGATGAGTCTGCGGCTGAGCCACCGAGCACGAGGGCTACATGCGAGCTCAGATCGCGCACCGATGAGTTTCCCGCGCCGCGCCGGTCTGTACGCGCGAGACCGACTCACGGAAGGCCGGCGCCATGCGGAAACTGATCTACGGCATGAACCTGACCCTGGATGGCTACATCGCCGCGCCCGGCGACGACATCGGCTGGAGCGTGCCGAGCGACGAGCTGTTCCAGTTTTGGTCCGACCAGTTGCAGGCGACCGACCTGTCGCTGTACGGGTGCAAGCTGTGGCAGACGATGAGCTCCTACTGGCCGACCGGCGACCAGCAGCCCAACGCCACCCCGGCGCAGATCGAGTTCGCGCGCCGCTGGCGGGACATGTCGAAGGTGGTGTTCTCCTCGACGATCGACAAGGTCGACTGGAACACCCGCCTGGTCACCGGCGACGCGGTCGCCGAGATCACCCGGCTCAAGGCCGAGGACGGCGGCCCGATGGACATCGGCGGCGCAACGCTCGCCGGGGCGGCCATGCGGGCCGGGCTGATTGACGAGTACGTGCTGGCCACCGCGCCGGTCCTGGTGGGCGGCGGCACGCCGTTCTTCACCGCTCTGGACAGCTGGGTGAACCTGAACCTGGTGGAGACGCGGACGCTTCCCGGCGGCGTGTTCCTGACCAGGTACGAGACGAGGCGCTGAGCGCCCGTCACGCGACTCGACCGCCTGCCGGGTCCACGCGAACGTGAACGCCACCACTGGGGTGGACAGCCGGCAGTGCGGCCTCACATCCACCACTACCGGACCCTGCTCAGTGATCAAGATGTAATCCGGGATGCGCTTACGGGCCTACCCCTCCACCACGGACACTGAAGCTCGCAGCCACGGAGCGTCACGGAGTCCACGTAGGTTTCCGAAGCGCGATCGCCGGTTACCGGAAAGTCATATTCGGCGCGGTACAGCTCCGTCCTGCCAGCGGTAGAGGTCGCGCAGCAGGGAAATCTCGGCGCCGTGATGGATCAGCTCCCTGTTGACGTGCAGGACGATGCCCTCCATGGGAAACCGTTCGGGACCCACCATGGGCGGATTCTCCAGGTCAGCGTCCGAGAGCTCGCGGACCCCCGCGTTCCATCTCCCATACATCTCATCGAGCTGTTTTAGCGCCTCGTCAGCGGTACCCGCGTAGGCGAATGTCTGGGAGTCGACGTCCTGGCCGCCGAAGTGCCATCCGACCCGATAGCCCAGGCAGGAGACGATGATGTGCGCCAGCCGCCAGGCAATCGTGGTCACCGGCGCCGGCACCGGGTCAGGGGACGCGGAGTCCATCGTCCATTCCCCCGAACCTGCCGACATCGGTGCGGCCGACGTGCCACGTGGGCGGATGCTCCAGCAGTCGCGCACCGGCTCCCAGAAGTACTCCTCATCGGCAAGACCGTGCAGCCGCGGCCGCAGGTTCTTGTGCCAGTGCCGGTCCAGCTGGTCCGCGAGTCGCTCGCTTCTTGTCATTTCCGCACGCTACATACAACGAAGACCTGGCTGCGACCCTCGCGGACGCCGTGGCCGGCCGTGGGCCGCGAGAGCGTACCGCATCGAGAGATGACGCTGGGGGCTGATGTGCCCTGCGGGCCGCGCCACCGCGAGCGGCTGTTTGACATTGACAACCCGGCCGGCTGGGACGGCAGGCCCCGCAGTTCGGGGGCGTGCCGGTCCAGGCGGTCCCAGTCGTCTTGCGTGAGGCCGTCGACACCGTCACGGATGTGGTGGAACGCCACCCGGGCCCGGGCGGACAGGATCCGGTTGCTGACCTCGGCCCTCCCCATCTCCAGGCTGTGCACCAGCGTGAGAGCTCCGGCCCCAGCCTTGTCCCCGCCCTCACCAGCCTCCACCGCGTCAGTCACACCGCCGACGACGCCAGCCCCCCCGCGCCATCGCCGCCCACCTCCACGAGCGACTCACCGAAACCGTGCAAGAGATCGCCACCAGGCCCCACCGCGGCGACGGAGCCGACGCCGTCCGCATCGTCGTCGACGACCGGGCCGCCCCCGCCGAAGCGCGCGACGCCGAACAGGGACAGCACGAAGCCCCCGACCGCAGCCAGCGGATCCAGGGTGCTTCGCCTCGCACTCAGGCACGCGCCTGCCCAGCAGCCCCTCACGGTCGCGGCAGGCGCCGCAGCGGTCCTGCTCACCGCCGTAGGGCTCACCCTCACCCGCCGTTGACACCCATCTGTCACCACGGACGCTGCTGCGTCTGTGACGGCGCGCGACTCCGCCGACGCGCACGCCTTGGGTTGGGGCGGTGAAGAAGAACCTGCGGCGGCGGGGAGAATCGGGCGATGACGCCGCGCTGCAGCATCAGCTCCTCCACCTCACGAAATGACAACGGGAAGCGGAAGTACCGCCACACGCAGTGGGAGATCACCTCGACCGGGTACCGGTGGCCCTGGTACGACGGCGGCGCGGACGACACGAACGGCCCCCTCCCCGGCACGACCAACTCCAAGATCATCTCAGGCCGGTCAGCCAACGTGACTGTGAGGATGATCGGGTGCCGCTCCGGGCGGTGGCTTGACTCGCAACGTGACTGGCCGTGTGCCTTGGCATTGATCTGTCGGCTGCCTGCTCGGTGCGGTGCGTGCTGCCGCCGGGCAGGGGACGTGTCCCGATAGGGGCCTTCGCGACAGGCACCGTCACAGTCTTGACCGCCCCGGCCCGGCGACGGCCACCAGCATCCAAGGCGATCAGGAGAAGGCGACCTTGCCCAGCATCACGCAATCCGCTGCCCCGTGTCACATCCCGGCCGACGCCGCTGAGGAGGTCCTGCTCGGCGTGGACACCCACAAGGACGTTCACGCCGCGGCTGTCATCACCATGCTCGGTGCCGCCCTGGACGGCCGGAGCTTCCCGGCGACCGCGCAGGGATACCGTCAACTCGTCGCCTGGGCCCGCTCGTTCGGAGTGGTGCGACGTGCCGGCGTCGAGTGCACCGGCTCCTACGGGGCGGCCTTGGCCCGCCACCTGCACGCCGAGGGAATCGAGGTCACGGAGGTCAACCAGCCGGACAAGGCCGCCCGCCGGCGCCACGGCAAGACCGACGCCGTCGACGCCGAGGCCGCCGCCCGTGCCGTGCTGTCCGGGCGCGCCACCGCCACGGCCAAGACGAGCGACGGCCCGGTGGAGATGCTGCGGCTGTTCAAACTCGCCAAGGGATCCGCGATCAAGTCCCGCACCCAGGCCATCAACCAGCTCAAGAGCGTCCTGGTCTGCGCCGACTCCGCCCTGCGCGAGGCC
>NZ_JBFAKH010000159.1:0-8654 GCF_040655635.1 Streptomyces sp. NPDC050388 | reverse complement strand
TGTGGACCTCCCACCACCTGATCCTGGACGGCGGATGGCCTTGGGGGCGGCAGCCGTGCAGACGGCTGCCGCCCCCAAGGCCCCCCGAACAGGGCGGTCGGGTTAGCCGATGATGGTGTGGAAGAACAGCACGCCCGCGCCGAACCCGGCTCCGGCGGCGAGTCCGGCGGCAGGCAGCGAGCGCTGGGCGAGATAGGTCAGGACGCCGGCGCCGACCGCGGTGAGGACGCCAAGCAGCAGCACGATGGCGCTGCGTACCCCGAGCAGCGGCTGGCCACCGCTCGGCTGGGTGTTCTGGGTCATGTGAACTCCGTTATGTGCGGGGGGATTTCACCCCGGTGGGGTGTCTGGTCGTGGATGCTGTAGCCTCCGGCGACGCTCTTCCCCTCGCCTCGCTGTACGTGATGTGAGTCACAGAATTTTTTGTGAGTTTGGCGAGGGGAAAGTGACGACCGGCGCCTATGACCCTGCGACAGGCGGAAAACGGGGCCCACGGGGGCGGCAGGACGCAAAGGAGCGAGTGTGCCGGATGAGACGTGCCAGGGGGGTACCCCCCAGGGCCTCCTGCAGGAGGACCAAGAGTTGGAGGAGCTCAGCCCTGCAGGCCTGTTGAGCCTGGAGCACACGCTCGCCGGTGCGGCGCAGGACGAAGCCCGCCGCCTGGGAAGCCGTGCCGTCGATGCCCGCATCGTTGACCTCCTGCGCGCTGACAACTTCCAGGGCCCCCGCTACGAGAAGACCACCACCCGGCTGATGGAGTACGGGTGGCTCACCATCAATAAGTGGACCGGCACTGGCGAGATCTTCGTCCAGGCCCGCCGGGTCGGCCGCCCCGTCTCCCTCCACATGACCGCGCCCGGCTGGAACGCTGACGACCGCGCCGAGGTGACCACCGACACCGTCATCGCCGGCCTGGACCTCTTCCTCGAGCACGGCCTCATCCGCGGCAAGTGGACCCCGGACGGCGGCGCTAGCCTGACTACCTACTTCGTCGGTGCTTGCATTCGTTCTTTCCACCGCGTCTATGACCGCTGGTTCCGCGGAGTGCAGATGGGGCAGGCTGAGCTGGACCGGCCTGTCGCCGACCACGACGGCGCGTCCGCTGACCGGGAGATCCCCGACCAGCGCGCTACCGACCCTTTCTACGCCGCAGCCACTCACGAAGAAATCAAGTGCATCCTCCCGTGCATCACTGATACCAAGGTCCGCAGAGGACTTGCCTTGCGTGCGCTGGGCTACACCCAGCAGCAGGCCGCCGTTGAGGTTGGATTGACGGAGAAAGCACTGGAAGGCCGCATCGGCCGGCTCCGCGCCCGCATCCTCATCGACCTGGCCGCCAAGTCGGACCTTGGGGAAGGGGGAGCACGATGACCGTCCGGAAGGACGAACCCATGGACCACCTCGCTGTGACGGACGACGAATTCGACGCCCTGCTCGATGCTTCCAGCCTGGGAGCCCCCCACGTTGTGGCAGAGACCGGCGTAATTCCCTCCACCGCTCGCATCCGCATGGCACAGGCCGCCCGCGACCAGCAGAGGCTCCTCGGCGACACAGTGCAGCCCGACGACACATCCGTCCCGCAGCCAGTCAACGAACTGCTCCCTGATAACTGCCCCGAAGCCCCCGGCGGCGCACAGGCACCTCAGTACGAATGCACCGTCCCTGGCCTGCCCCTGCGCCAGGAATCCCGGATCTTCCTCTATACGGCAACTGGCGCCGGCAAGAGTGTGATCTCCACTGCTCTGTTCGCCTGGCTCCACAAAAACAGCTTCGGTATCGGTCGGGACCACCGGCGAGTGCCGCATGCACAACGGCTGTGGAGCGAGCCGTGGCTACGGGATATCCGCGCCGTTCCGTGGTTGCTGCTGTCCCCGCCATACGCGGGGGGCGATCGGGGAGGACCGTCACGCCTCAACGTGCTCGGCAACACCTGGCTGGCCATGCCCAATGGCTTGCTGCTGTTCGGGCGACCAGTACCTATGCGCCGCTTCACTTTCGAGTACCTGAAACTCGAGTATCTGGAGACGACTGCTTTCGCCATGCATGGGCACGAGCAGGCATTGCCTCTATTTTCACCCCACACCAGCACGTGCACAGCGCTCAAGCCTTACGCTCTGGATTGGGCGGGATCGGGGCAACATAAGCCGCAGCTGCAAGACTTGCAGCAGCTAGTTCAGCTGTCGGCACATCTGATCGAGACAACGTCCTACGCTGCGCACACAGAACTTCTCGTCTGCGCTATGCGGCCTGCCGCACTGCACATTACGCGCTTCGCGGACTTCGCGTATACGGCCGTCAGTAGTGGACTGCTACTGCCGAAGGCAGCTTGTACGCCGAGGCATCGTCGTCCGGTCGACAGAAGCGACAGAGCAGGACGGGACCTGAGGCAACGGGCGCTGCCCGGCAGAGCAAGGCTATGGAGGACGACTGCACATGGCGTACGCGAAGTGCATTCTGAGCTACCTATGTCCTTTCACAGCGATGAACGTGAGTCATTGGCGTTGACGTCAAGCTTGCATACCCGGCTGACGTACCGCGTGTCCGATCCCTACGCCGTTGAAGTGCGCTTCGGGGCAGACACCAGAGACGAGACGGTATGGACCTTCGCTCGCGACCTGCTGAGAAGTGGTTTGGAACGCAGCAGCGGACTCGGTGACGTCATCGTGTGGCCTGATACTGGGACAGGAAGTGAACGGCGCATTTATATCCGGCTCACCTCGCCGGAGGGAACCGCACTTCTATCAGCTGCGGATGCTGATCTAAGAGCGTTTACCGAAGCGGCAGGCGGCTTGGTTGCATACGGCACTGAGCACTTGTATCTGGCACCAGCTCTGAACTCCCTGGAGAGGACAATAGGAGAACTCGCGCGGCCGGGTGGGCGCGACTAGGAGCTTCCCCGAGCCGCCGACCAACAGCGCATCTCGCCTGAGCTGGCTGGGCTCCGTAAGTCGACTTACGGAGCCCAGCCAGCGAAGATGGTGCCAAGCCGCCGGTGTGAGCTGAATTGCCTCCGGACGGTGCTTGGGTACTGGACGCGTCTGTGCTGTTCATGTCCTTGCGGTATGCCGCTGGCCGCTGCGCGCCCGGCGCACCGCTGGTGGCCTCCTGCCCTACCTCTGGTGGGAACCGTCTGACAGTGCCGCGTTCAAAGAACCGGTGCCCTCGAAAGCCCCGATAGCCATGGACGGCGTGCAGTTGCCCGGCTGCCCAGCTCTCTCAGAACGGAGCACCGGTGTCCTTGACTGTTTTCCCGCAGTCGTTCGCGGAACGGCTACGTGCCTTCATCGCCGATTCTCAGGCCGTCATGGATCTGCGACGTTACTTCGGGATCGGTCTGCCGCCCGGCGTGGCCGCGTACACGGGGAGCCGGTTCGAGCATCTGGCGGGTGGGGGAGACCGGTTGGAAGTCGCTGACCGGATCACGGCGGAGGACCTGGTCGCGGTGCAGACCTTGTCGGTGACCGTTCCGGCGTCTGTCGCGCTGGACATCTTGGAGGGTCCACTTGGCGCGGGGCTGTCCGGTCTGCTGCACGCCATTCCCAGGGACATAGACATGGTCGAGGCCGAGGTATCCGATCTGGCTCTGGGGTCGCCAGCGGCCCGGGCCTGGCAACTGCTCGAAGATCAGCCCGATGTCGGGTGGGTGATCGCGGGGAAGCTCCTGGCCAGGAAGCGTCCGCGGCTGCTGCCGGTCTACGACAAGGTGGTGCGCTGCGCTCTGGGCCGCCCGCGCCCCTCGTTCTGGCTTGCGCTGCATGCCGTGCTGCGCGAGGACGACTGCGCCCTGCACCGCCAGTTGCTCGAGCTGAGGCAGGCCGCGGGGCTACCCGAGACGGTGAGTGCGCTGCGGGTGTGCGATGTGGCGGTGTGGATGAACCACCGGGCCGTTGGCCATGCCTGCCCCTGAGGATGCCTACCGCCAACGCGCGACCCGAGGGGGCGTTCTGGTGTGTGAGGGTGACGGACTTTACCAACCGTCGCCCGGGTGTGTGGGACGTTCGCGTGGAGTGGTCCGAGGGTGTGGGGGAGGGGTGTGGACTCGGGGTCCGGAGTGCCGTCGGCGGGGCGGTTCCCGGTCCGGAGGGGGTGCGGGGTGGGTGGTCGGCTGGTGGTGGGCCAGTTGCGGGTGCAGGAGATCGTCCGTGCCGGCGGGCGGGTCTGCTACACGGTCGTGGACACGGACTGCACGGTGGTGGCGGAGGCGGACGGATTCCTGCGTACCTGCGCGGCGGGTACGGACCGCACGTACGCGTATGTGCTGGTGGATCATCTGCGGTGGCTGCGGTTCGCGGGCCTGGACACAGGGTCGGTGTCACTTCAGGATCTGCGGCACTACATGGCGGCCCTCGGGGCGGACTATCCGGGGCCGTTCGGACTGCCCTGGCGGGAGGGGAAACGCCCCTACGGGCACAGCGCGTTGAAGACCGCGGCGGCCTGCCTGAAGGGCTTCTACCTCCACCTGGGCACCCACGGCGTGAACCCGTCACTGGCCGAGGCGCTGCGCGTAACACGGCTTCCCACGCGGGCGGATCGGCGGCGGGCGATGCTCGGGCACGTCCTGCACAGCATGCCCGCGAACCCTCTGGCTCCGGCCCAGCGGGTGCGTCGGCATCCGAAGATGCTCCCCGAGGGCGCCCGGGAGGTGTTGCTGGGGGCGGTGTCGTGCGCGCGGGACCGGATGGTGGTCACCTGGCTGGCCGACGGCGGTTTCCGGATCGGTGAGCTGTGCGGGCTGCGCCTGGTCGACCTGCACCTGCGCGAGCAGGCCGCGTGCGGTCAATGCCGGGGGCCGCACGTGCACATCTGCCACCGCGAGGACAACGCCAACCGGGCCCGGGTCAAGACCAAGACGCCCTGGGCCTGGCAGGACAACGCCGTGTGCGGCGGGACGGTGCGCCGGGCGAGCCCGGCGATGATCCACACCTACTTCGAGTACATCACCACTCAGTACCCCGCCCAGAGCGTTCACGGCATGCTCCTGGTCAGCCTGCACGGCCCCTCCCGGGGCCAACCGTGGACCACGGCTGCGGCCCGGGGCATGCTGCGCCGGGCCGCAGCCCGTGTGGAGATCGGCCGGGTGGTCCCGCACGCCTTCCGGCACAGCTTCGCCACCGCGGTGCTGGACGCCGCACGGGGCAACGCGGTGATCGCGCGGGAGGCCGGCGGCTGGGCCTCGGCCGCGACCGTCGAGCAGGTCTACGGCCACGTCGACGTCCACGACCCGGTCTTCACCGCGGCGCTGGAGCAGGTGTGGGGGACACGGCCGTGATCCCGCTGACGCTGCTGCCCGGCCGCACTGACACCACCCGCATCGGCCGCGACCGGCTCGAACTGCTCACCGCCCTCATCACTGCTCCCGCATTCGACCCGCTCTTCCGCGACGCGCTGATCTTCATCCCGCCTCAGCACCCGGTCTACGCCTGGCAGTGCGCCGTTGACGGCTGCAAGCGCATCCGCCGGGTCAGCCACAACCTGTGCAACACGCACAACCTGGAGTGGGAGCAGGCCGAGCGGACGGGACAGTCCAAGCGCGCCTTCATGGACGCGGCCACCGCTCTGCCCGCCGCGCGCGGAGTGGACTACGGCCGGTGCCTTATCTGTCCCGACCGCCCGGCCATCAGCCCCACCACCCGGCTGTGTCAGCAGCACCAGACCAGGTGGCAGTACGGCGAGGCAGCCGACATGGACCGAGACCGGTTCGAGCACTGGGCCCGCACCCAGCACCCGCTGCCCGGCTACGGCCTGTGCCGGGCACGGTGCCCGTTCCTGGCCTGCACCTCGCTGGGGCTGTGCCTCCAGCATCTGAACCGGTACAAGATCGACAACCGCCCTGGAGCAGCCCGGTCGCAGAACTCACGCGGCCCCCTCAAGGACGGCCAGCCGCTCCCGGTGACCTACGGCGACGAGGAGGCATTCCATACCTGGTGTGCCACTACGGAGCCGGTCACGCAGCCAGGACTGGTCAACCTGCACTGCCTGCCCGCGCTGCTGCGAGCCGAGATCCAATGGGGCCTGCACGCCCATGCCCAGTCTGCACAGCACTCCGAGTGGACCACCAACGGCATCAGGAACCTCGTCAGATACTGCTGGCGAGGCAGCATCACGTCCCTGATGGACCTGCACGACGCCGACTTCAAAGACCTGACGCGCCAGCAAATGGATTCCGAGGTCCGCAAGATCATCCGGGAGATCATCAACGGTCTGTGCTGCGTCTACTACAGCCCCTCAGACACCAAGGACGCCGGCTTCCTGGAGACCGATCACTTCGGCCGACGCTTCAAGAACGCCCAGAGCCACTTCGACATCACCACCATTCCCCAGCGGTGGCTGCGCGACCTGCTCTGGGACCATCTCGCCGAGTGGCTCCGCTCCCCGCAGTGCCCCCGCACCCGAGGCCCCTTCGACCAGATGCGCCGCGCCGCCGTCGAACTGGGCGTCTTCCTCCAAGCCGATGCCCCCGACGCCGGCCACGACCCCACCGTGCTGCGCCGTGAGCACGCCGAGCGGTTCGTCGCCGACCAGCGCCACCGCGCCCGCCATAGCCTGCCGTCCCTGGGCATGGTCCTGGTCGACGGACGATCCCCCACCGTCACCGACCTGAGCTGCCAATTCGTCTTCAACCAAGCCCGCAAGCTGCTCTACAGCGCTATCACCGCCGGCCACGCCGAACGCCTCGGCATCGACACCGGCTTCCTGACCGCCATCCCCTTCGGCGGCACCGGCCTCAAGCAGCGCTCCCGCAACCCCTTCAGCGACGACGTCGCCCGCGCGCTGACCGACGAGACCAACCTGCGCCGCCTGGAGGAACTCGACCTCAACGACCGGGGCCTGCGGGACATCTGGGAGACCATCGTCGCCACCGGGCGCCGCTGCAGCGAGGTCGTCGGACTGCGACTGGACTGCATCGGCCGCTACCGCGGCCTGGCCATGCTGTGGCACGACCAGACCAAGGTCGGCAACTACAACGAGGGCATCCGCATCCCCGAGCCCATCTACCACCGCCTCGATGCCCGCCGCACCAAGACACTCCAGCTCTTCGAAAAGCGCTACGGCCGCATTCCAACGACCGCCGAACGCCCTGACCTGGCCCTGTTCCCCTCCCGCATCCGCAACCCCAACGGCCGACAGCCGATCTCCTACGGACACTTCAACCAGCGCTTCAAGACCTGGATCGCCGGTCTCGACCTCGGCGGCGCCTACGTCGCCCACCAGGCCCGCCACACCCTGGCCACCAACCTGCTGCGCGCCGGCGCCACACTCACCCACATCCGCCGCTACCTCGGCCAGCTCTCCGAACGCATGGCCGAGCACTACGTGAAGATCACCCACAGCGACCTCGAAGACGTCCTGAACACCGTCTGGGTGGCCGGGCCCGGCGCCCCCAACCCAGGCGAACTCCTCTCCGGCGACACCACCCCCATGGACCGCGAGACAGCCCGCGCCCTAGCCCTGGACCTCTCCCGCCGCAGCACCCCCGCCGACGGGGGATTCTGCACCTACCAACCCGTCGTCGACGGCGGAGCCTGCCCCTGGAAACTCGACTGCGAGAACTGCGACAACTTCGTCCTCTCCGGCGCCGATCTCCTCTACTGGCGGCGCAAAGCCGAACAGTGGCGCTCCATCGCCGAGAACGCCCCCGACGACGCCACCGCCGACTACCTCCACACCGTCTTCGAACCCACCGCCAAGGCCATCAAAGGGCTCGAGCAGGCCCTGGCCGCCCTCGGCGTCCTCGACGAAGCCCTCACCCTCGACCTGCGACGCCCCCAGGACTACTTCCACCGCACCTGGAGCACCGCCTTCCGCGCCCGAGACCTTGCCGCACTGCCGGCCCCCGACGACACCACAGGGCAGCCATGAACACGTCCCGCACTGACGCGGCCGTCCGAGCCCGTCGCCAAGCCACCCAGGAGATGCTCGAACGCCTCCAGACCGCCCTGGCGGCCGCGGCACGCGACCACACGCCCGTCACCGTCGCAGCCCTTGCCCGTACCGCCCGCGTCTCACGCACCTTCCTCTACCAAAACCAGCAGGCCAGAGCCCTTGTCGAGCAGGCCACCCGCACAAGCAGACCCCATCCCGGAAGCTCCAACAACGGCAGCCGCGCACAGCCCGCCTGGAGGGAGCGCGCCCTCAACGCCGAAGAGGCACTCGCCCAGGCCCAGCGCGAAATACTCACTCAGCGCACCCGTATCGCAGAACTCCTCGGCAAGATCCGCGACCTCGAACACGATCTCCCCGAAGGCTCCCTTCAGCGGATCGTCACCGAGAACACCAGCCTGAAGCAGCACGTACGACAGCTCACCGAGGACAACCAGCGCCTCCAAGAGCGTCTGGCCAGCGCCCGCCAGAACAATCGCTTCCTGGACAAACGTGTCGCAGATCTTGAAGCCCAACTCGCGCCGTATCTCACCGCCTCACCTCCGCCACCGTGACCCCGCCTCGGTGCATCGCCAGATGAGGACGGCACGCTTCCTCGTCCACGATTAAGCCCATTCGACGCCGAGTTCGGCGAGGGCGGCCCGCTGCGCGTCCGAGAGCTTGTCGCGCCTCGATTTCGTGTTGGAGACCCATACGCCCAGTTTCACGGTCGCCGGCTCCGTCTCGCCGTCGAGCGTGATCTGTTCGCTGTGCCCTCTTGGTACCGGCCGGTG
>NZ_JBFAKH010000158.1:0-8883 GCF_040655635.1 Streptomyces sp. NPDC050388 | reverse complement strand
GGCACCATCGAGGACGCCGGCGCGGAGGCCGCCGCGCTGGGCACCCTGCGCCGCGACGAGGGCGGCGTGGAGCGGCTGCTGACCTCGCTGGCCGAGGCACACTGCCACGGCGTCACCGTCGACTGGCACACCGTCTACGCCGGCACCGGCGCCCGCCGCATCCCCCTGCCCACCTACCCCTTCCAGCACCAGCACTACTGGCTGGAGGACGAGCCGGAGACCGCCGTCGGCGTGTCCGGGCCGTCGGCGGTGGAGGCCGAGTTCTGGAAGGCCGTCGAGGAGGGCGACGAGAAGGAGCTGGCGCGCCGGCTGGAGGGTGTCGAAGCCGGTGCGTTGAGCGCGGTTCTCCCGGCGCTGGCCGCCTGGCGGCGTGGCGCGGTGACCCGCGCGACGCTGGACTCCTGGCGGTACCGGGTGACGTGGAAACCGCTGGCGGCCACGGGCGGCGGGCGCGCTCTCACCGGTGCGTGGCTGGTCGTCGTACCGGAGTCCGGAGTCGAAGGCGCGCTGATGGCAGCCACCGTCCGGGAACTGACGGGGCGTGGGGCGCGCGTGATCCCGCTGGTGCTCGGCGAGCACCAGCGGGACCGGGAAGAGCTCGCCAAGGTGCTGCGGGCTGCGCTCGTGGAGGCTGAGGGGACCGAGTTCAGCGGCGTCCTGTCGCTGCTGGCCGTGGCGGCCGGGACCGGAGAGGCGGAGACCGCTCTCGGCATCGGGCTGCCGACGGTGACCGCCGGCACGCTGGCGCTCGTCCAGGCCCTCGACGACAGCGGTATGCGAGCGCCGCTGTGGTGTGTCACGAGCGGAGCCGTCCAGATTGGACAGACCGGTCGTCCGGAGCCGGTGAGCAGTCCGGTGCAGGCACAGCTGTGGGGGATGGGCCAGGCCATCGCCCTGGAGGCACCGGGGAGCTGGGGCGGTCTGATCGACCTGTCCGACATCACGGTGTCCGAAGGGAGCGACGCATCAGTGGTGGAGCGGATGTGCGCCGTGCTGGCCGGGGACCTCGGGGACGAGGACCAGGTCGTGGTGCGCGGCTCCGACGCCTTCGCCCGTCGGATCGAGCACGCCGGACTCGGCGACACCGTCCGTCCGTTCGAGCCGCGTGACACTGCTCTGATCACCGGCGGTACCGGTTCCGTCGGCGGGCATGTGGCGCGCTGGCTTGCCGAGCTGGGCGCCGGACACATCGTGCTGACGAGCCGTCGCGGCCCGGACGCCCCGGGCGCGGCGGAGCTGGTGGAGGAGCTGGAGCGGGCCGGTGCCACGGCGACGGTGGTCGCGTGCGACGTGGCGGACCGCGAGCAGGTCGACGCGCTGGTCGAGCGGTTGCGGGTCGAGGGCCGGCCGGTGCGGAGCGTCTTCCACACGGCGGGCGTGGACGACACGGCCGCCGTGCAGGACACGGACGCAGAGGCGTACGCCGCGGTCCTGTCCGGCAAGGTGAACGGCGCGCTGCACCTGGACGATGCGCTCGGGGACTCCGCGGACGCCTTCGTGCTGTTCTCCTCGATCTCGGGGGTGTGGGGCAACGCCCGGCACTCCGCTTATGCCGCGGCCAACGCCTCGCTGGACGCACTGGCCCACCGGCGCCGGGCCCAGGGGCGTACGGCGACGTCCGTCGCGTGGGGCTGGTGGGAAGGCGACGGACTGGCCGGCGGGGCCGGGGTCGGCGGGGCACTGAGCGGACTCGGTCTGTCGGCGATGTCTCCGGAGCTGGCCGTGACGGCCATGCGGCAGGCGGTCGAGCACGAGGAGACCGCGATCGTCGTCGCTGACATCGACTGGCAGGGCTTCGCCCCCGCGTTCACCGCGATGCGCCCGAGCCCGTTGATCGGTGACCTGCCGGAGGTGCGCGGTGCGCGGCCGACCGGGGACGGGACGACGCCGGAGGGGGCGGAGGAGTCCGCACGGGACACGGCGGGCCTGCTCCGCGCCGAGCTCGTGGAACTGCCCGGCCCGGAGAGGGAGTTCGTCCTCCTTGAACTGGTCCGGGACCACGCCGCGGCCGTGCTGGGCCTCACGGGTCCGGGCGAGGTGCGGCCCGACCGGGCGTTCCGCAAGCTCGGGTTCGACTCGCTCACCGCCGTGGACCTGCGCAACCGGATCGTCCGGGCCACCGGCCTGCGGCTGCCGGCCGCCCTGGTCTTCGACCACCCGACACCCTCCGCGCTGGCAGGGTTCCTGCTGCGCAAACTGGACCTTCCGCAGACGGCGGGCGACGGCCCGGCTTCGCCCCTCACCTCCGTCCCCGCCTCCGCCGAGGTGGCGGCATCCCCCGAGACCGGACCGTCGGCCCCGGCAGCGGCGACGGACGACTCGATTGACGACATGGACGCCGAAAGCCTGATCCAGCTGGCGCTGGGAGACAACGGCTCATGATGACGTGCGAAATATGGAGTGCATGATGGCTGCTTCGGCGAACAAGGTCCTTGAGGCTCTGCGGGCGTCGGTCAAGGAGACCGAGCGGCTCCGCAGGGAGAACGCCCGGATCACGGAGGCGGCACGGGAACCCGTCGCGATCGTCGGAATGAGCTGCCGGTACCCGGGCGGTGTCGCAGGCCCCGAGGACCTGTGGCGGCTCGTGGAGGCGGGCCGTGACGCCGTGGGCCCCTTCCCCACGGACCGCGGCTGGGACATCGACGGCCTGTACGCGTCGAGCCCGGCGGGCTCGGGGGCGTACGAGGGCGGGTTCGTGCCCGACGCCGCCGAGTTCGACGCCGGGTTCTTCGGGATCTCGCCGCGCGAGGCCCTGGCCATGGACCCGCAGCAGCGCCTGCTGCTCGAGGCGGCCTGGGAGGCCGTCGAGCATGCCGGGGTGGCCCCGTCCGCACTGCGCGGCACCCGTACCGGCGTGTTCGCCGGTGCCGCCGTCTCCGGTTACGAGTCCAAGCTGCAGAACGCGTCGAACGACGTCGAGGGCTACTTCCTGACGGGCACGGCGGGCAGCGTCGTCTCCGGGCGCATCGCCTACACCCTGGGCCTGGAGGGGCCGGCGGTGACGGTCGACACGGCCTGTTCGTCGTCGCTGGTCGCCCTGCACCTGGCCGTCCAGGCACTGCGCAACGGCGAGTGCGACCTGGCGCTGGCCGGCGGTGTCGCCGTGATGGCGGTGCCGGAGGCGTACGCGGAGTTCAGCAAGCAGGGCGGCCTCGCCGTCGACGGCCGCTGCAAGTCGTTCGCGGCCGCCGCCGACGGCACGGGCTGGGCCGAGGGCGTCGGCATGCTGTTCGTGGAGCGGCTGTCCGACGCGGTCCGCAACGGCCACGAGGTCCTCGCCGTCATCCGGGGCACCGCCGTGAACCAGGACGGCGCCAGCAACGGCCTGACCGCGCCGAACGGCACGGCCCAGCAGCGCGTCATCCGCGCCGCCCTCGCCAACGCCGACCTGGTGGCCGGTGAGGTCGACGTGGTCGAGGCGCACGGCACGGGAACCGTGCTGGGCGACCCGATCGAGGCGCAGGCCGTCGTGGACACGTACGGCCAGGAGCGGGCCGACGGCCACCCGCTGTGGCTGGGCTCGATGAAGTCGAACATCGGTCACGCGCAGGCCGCTTCGGGTGCCGCCGGCATCATCAAGATGGTCATGGCGATGCGCCACGGCGTGCTGCCGAAGACCCTGCACGTGGACGAGCCGACCCCGCACGTCGACTGGTCGGCGGGCGCCGTGGAGCTGTTGACCGAGGCCCGCCGGTGGCCCGAGACCGGTGCGCCGCGCCGCGCCGCCGTGTCGTCCTTCGGCGTCAGCGGCACCAACGCGCACATCATCGTGGAGCAGGCACCGCAGGAAGCCGTCGCCGACGCGTCCGAGGACGCGCCCGCCGACGCCCCCGCCGACGTTTCCGTGCACCCGTGGCTGGTGTCGGGCGCGTCCGCGCAGGGACTCGCCGCACAGGCGCAGCGCCTGGTGGACCACCTCACAGGCACGCAGACCACGGCCGAGGCCGCCGCCCTTGCTGCCGCGCGCACGCTCGACGTCGGTTTCTCCCTCGCCACCGGCCGGGCCGCGCTGGAGCACCGTGCCGTCGTTCTCGGCGAGGACCGCGAGGCACTGCTGGACGGGCTGCGCGCACTGAGCCAGGGGTCGGAGACCGCCGCGACGGTGCGCGGACTCGCCACGCCCGGCCGGCTCGGTGTGATGTTCTCCGGCCAGGGCTCCCAGCGCCCCGGCATGGGCCGGGAGCTGTACGAGGCGTTCCCGGTGTACGCCGAGGCCTTCGACGCCGTGTGCGCCGAGCTGGACCGGCACCTCGCCGGGCATGCCGAACGGTCCGTGCGCGACGTCGTGTTCGCGGAGGCGGGCAGCACCGACGCGGCGCTCCTCGACCAGACGGTCTACACGCAGGCCGCCCTGTTCGCCGTCGAGGTGGCGCTGTTCCGACTCGTCGCCTCCTGGGGTGTCACCCCAGACCACCTGATGGGCCACTCCGTCGGCGAGATCACCGCGGCGCACGTGGCGGGTGTCCTCGGCCTCGAGGACGCCGCGGCGCTGGTCGCCGCCCGGGGCCGGCTCATGCAGGCCCTGCCCGCGGGCGGAGCCATGGTCGCCGTCGGGGCCACCGAGGACGAGGTGGCCGAACTGCTCGCCGACCGTCCGGACGTGTCGGTCGCGGCCGTCAACGGACCGCGTTCGGTGGTGGTCTCCGGCGCCGAGGAGCCCGTCCTCGAGATCGCCGCCGCCTTCGAGGAGCAGGACCGCAAGACGCGGCGGCTGAAGGTGTCCCACGCCTTCCACTCGCCGCTCATGGAACCCATGCTCGAGGAGTTCCGCACCGTCGCCGAGAGTCTGACCTTCCACCCGCCGCGGCTGTCGGTCATCTCCAACGTCACCGGCCGCCCGCTGCGTTCGCAGGAGGTCCGCGACCCCGGCTACTGGGTGCGCCACGTCCGCGAGGCCGTCCGCTTCGAGCAGGGCGTCCGCACGCTCGCCGACCAGGGCGTCACCGCGTTCCTGGAGATCGGCCCCGGCGGGGTGCTGACCGCCCTGGCCCAGGACTGCGTCGCCGGCGCCGACGGCGTGTCCTTCGTGGCCGCGCTGCGCAAGGGCCGACCCGAGACGTACGCCCTGACCGCCGCCGTCGCCGCCCTGCACGTGCACGGCACGGCCGTCGACTGGGCCGCCTTCTACGCCGGCACCGGCGCCCGTCGCGTCGCCCTGCCCACGTACGCCTTCCAGCGCACCCGCTACTGGCCGACCCCGGCCGCTCCGCAGGACGCCGCCGAGATACTGGCCACCTTCCGCAACGAGGCCCGCTTCTGGGAAGCCGTGGAGCGCGAGGACCTCACGGCTCTCGCCGACACGATGCGGCCCGTCGACGTCGACCCGCTGGCCGCCGCCCTGCCCGCGCTCGCCGCGTGGCGGCGCCGCAACCGCGACCTCGACATCGTCGACTCCCTGCGCTACCGCATCGACTGGAAGCCGGTCACCGCGGCGGCGCAGCCCCTCACCGGGCCCTGGCTCGTCCTCGCCCCCACGCGTACCGCGTACCACGCGCTCGTCGCCCGTACCGGCGAGGCGCTCGCCGCCCGCGGCGCCGACGTGACCGTCGTCGACGTGGACACCGACGGCCTCGACCGCGCGGCCCTGGCCGCCCTGCTGACCGCGCACACCGACGCGGACGCCCCGCCCGCCGGTGTGCTGTCGCTGCTCGCCCTGGCCCCGGACGCCTGTGACGATCCGTTCGCCTCGGGCGGTGTTCCCGCCGGCACGGCCGCCACCATCACCCTCACGCAGGCCCTCGACGACACCGGCCTCGTCGTCCCGCTGTGGATCGCCACCTGCGGCGCCGTCACCATCGGCCGCTCCGATTCCCTGAACTCCCCCGCCCAGGCCCCGCTGTGGGGACTGGGCCGCGTCATCGGCCTGGAGTACGGCGAACGCTGGGGCGGTCTTGTCGACCTGCCCGCCGAGCTCGACGACCGCACCGCCGACCGGCTCGCCGCCGCCCTCGCCGACGGCGCGGAGGACCAGATCGCGCTGCGCTCCTCCGGCCTGTACGTCCGCCGTCTCGCCCACGACCCGCGCACCGACGGCGGATCCGCCGTGTTCACCCCGCGCGGCACCGCCCTGATCACCGGCGGCACCGGCGCGCTCGGCGCGCACACGGCCCGTTGGCTCGCCCGGAGCGGCGCCGAACGGATCGTCCTGGCCGGCCGCCGCGGCCCCGACGCCCCCGGTGCCGCCGAACTCGCCGCCGAGCTCGAAGCGCTGGGCGCGTCCACCGTCGTCGTCTCCTGTGACGTGTCCGACCGTGCGTCGCTCGCCGCCCTTCTGGAGACCCTGCGCACCGACGGCGGCCCTGCGCTGCGCTCGGTGTTCCACACGGCGGGCATCGCCAGCGACACCCCGCTCACCGATGTCGACCTGACCGCCTTCGCCACCGAGATCCAGGCCAAGGCCGCGGGCGCCGCCCACCTCGACGACCTGCTGCGTGACCAGGACGCGGAACTCGACGCGTTCGTCCTGTTCTCGTCCATCTCCAGCGTGTGGGGCAGCCGCGGCCAGGCTGCGTACGCCACCGGCAACACCTACCTCGACGCGCTCGCCCAGCGCCGCCGTAGCCGCGGCGCCGCCGCGGCATCCGTGTCCTGGGGCGCCTGGGGCGGCGGTGGTCTCGCCGACGGCCGCGAGGGCGAGCGTCTCGCCCGGCGCGGCATCCGCACCATGTCCCCCGAGCACGCCGTCGCCGCGCTGAAGCACGCCCTCGACCACGACGACACGCACATCGCGGTCGCCGACGTCGACTGGGACCGCTTCCTGCCCGCCTTCACCGCGGTGCGGCCGCGTCCGCTGCTGAGCGACCTCCCCGAGGCCGCCGCGCTCGCCGCCGGCCCCGCCGGACCCGACGTCGGCGCCCCCGAGGCCGACGACACCCGCTCGCGGCTGCGCGACCGGCTGGCCGGGCTGTCCCCCGCCGACCGTACGGCGCACCTGGTGCAACTCGTCCGCGAAGCCGCCGCCGCGGTCCTCGGCCACACCGGCACCGACGAGATCCGTCCCGACCGGGCCTTCCGTGACCTGGGCTTCGACTCGCTCACCGCCGTCGACCTGCGCAACCGGCTGTCCCGCGATTGCGGCGTCCCGCTGCCGAGCACCCTCGTCTTCGACCACCCCAGCCCGCTCGCGCTGGCTCGCTTCGTCGAGTCCGAGTTGCTCACGACCGGCACCGCCCCCGCGGCCTCCACGGACGTGCTCCTCGCGGGCACGGCCACCGACGAGCCCATCGCCATCGTCGGCATGGCCTGCCGCTACCCGGGCGGCATCGCCGGCCCCGAGGACCTGTGGCGGCTCGTCGACTCCGGCGGCGACGGCATCACCCCCTTCCCCACCAACCGCGGCTGGGACCTGGACGCGCTG
The DNA here is from genome assembly GCF_040655635.1 of Streptomyces sp. NPDC050388. Classification (NCBI taxonomy): domain Bacteria; kingdom Bacillati; phylum Actinomycetota; class Actinomycetes; order Kitasatosporales; family Streptomycetaceae; genus Streptomyces; species Streptomyces sp. NPDC050388. Next base: position 1,526 of record NZ_JBFAKH010000158.1, on the reverse strand, counting down.
TACGACCCGGACCCGGACGCACACGGCACCTCGTACGTGCGTGACGGCGGTTTCCTGCACGACGCCCCCGGCTTCGACGCGGACTTCTTCGGGATCTCGCCGCGCGAGGCCCTGGCCATGGACCCGCAGCAGCGCCTGCTGCTGGAGGCGTCCTGGGAGGTCTTCGAACGAGCCGGCATCGACGCCGCGTCCGTACGCGGCGACCGCATCGGCGTGTTCGCCGGCGCGTCGCCCTCCGGTTACGGCGCCGACCTCGGCCGCACCGCCGATGCGGGCGGCACCGAGGGCCACCTGCTGACCGGCATGGCCACCAGTGTGCTCTCCGGCCGCATCGCCTACACCCTGGGCCTGGAGGGGCCGGCGGTGACGGTCGACACGGCGTGCTCGTCGTCGCTGGTGGCCCTGCACCTGGCCGTCCAGTCGCTGCGCACCGGTGAGTGCACCATGGCCGTCGCCGGCGGTGTCGCCCTGATGGCGACCCCCACGGGATTCGTCGAATTCAGTCGCCAGCGCGGCCTGGCCGCCGACGGCCGCTGCAAGTCCTTCTCCGACGACGCGGACGGCACCGGCTGGTCCGAGGGCGTGGGTGTGCTGCTGGTGGAGCGGCTGTCGGACGCGCGCCGCAACGGCCACCAGGTCCTCGCCGTCGTGCGCGGCTCGGCGGTCAACCAGGACGGTGCGTCCAACGGCCTGACCGCCCCGAACGGTCCGTCGCAGCAGCGGGTCATCCGCCAGGCGCTGGCCAACGCGGGTGTCGCGGCGGCGGACGTGGACGTGGTGGAGGCGCACGGCACCGGCACGACGCTGGGCGACCCGATCGAGGCCCAGGCGCTGCTGGCCACCTACGGCCAGGAGCACGACGCGGACCGGCCGCTGTGGCTCGGTTCGATCAAGTCCAACATCGGCCACGCCGCGGCCGCATCCGGCGTCGGCGGCATCATCAAGATGGTGCAGGCCATGCGGCACGGGGTGCTGCCGCAGACGCTGCACGTGGACGAGCCGTCCTCGAAGATCGACTGGTCGGCGGGGGCAGTGGAACTGCTGACCGAGGCCCGCGCCTGGCCGGAGACGGGCGAGCGCCCGCGCCGCGCCGCCGTGTCCTCGTTCGGCATCAGTGGCACCAACGCGCACGTCATCCTGGAGGCCGTCGAGGAGGAGCCGGCCCCGGTGGAGGAGCCGGCGAGCACGCTGCCGGTGGTGCCGTGGCTGCTGTCGGCCAAGACGCCAAAGGCGCTGGCCGGCCAGGCCGAGCGGCTGCTGCCGCTGGCGGCCGGCGAGGTCTCGCCGGTCGATGTCGGCTTCTCGCTGGTGGCGACCCGCACGGCCTTCGAGCACCGTGCGGTGATCGTGGGAGACGACCGGGAGGCACTGCTGCGCGCGCTGGCGCAGGGCCGTCCGGCCGCCGGCGTGGTCTCGGGGATGGCGGCCGAGGGCCGTTCGGCGTTCCTGTTCTCCGGGCAGGGCGCGCAGCGTCCCGGCATGGGCCGGGAGCTGTACGCGGCCTTCCCCGTGTTCGCCGAGGCCTT
>NZ_JBFAKH010000157.1:0-8891 GCF_040655635.1 Streptomyces sp. NPDC050388 | reverse complement strand
GACAACGTCCTGTACCCGATGCGCGAGGCGCTGCGGGCGCGGGCGACGGTGGGCGAGGTGTGCAACGCGCTGCGGGAGATCTGGGGGACGTACGTGCCCAGCGACGCCTTCTGAACCGAGGAAGCCAGATGTCCAACGACAGCAGTAGCGCCCCCTCCGGATCGTCGTGGCCGAACCCGGCCTCGACGGCCATGACCGCGGTGCCAAGGTGATCGCCCGCGCCCTGCGCGACACCGGGGTCGAGGTCATCTACACCGGACTCCACCAGACTCCGCGCCAGATCGTCGACACCGCCGTTCAGGAGGACGCCGACGGCATCGGCCTGTCCGTGCTGTCCGGTGCTCACATGACGCTCTTCGCCGAGGCCCTGGAAGCCCTGCGCGAGCAGGACGCCGACGACATCGTGGTGTTCGGCGGTGGCATCATCCCGGAAGCCGACATCTCGCTGCTTCTCGACCTCGGGGTGGCAGCCCTGTTCACTCCGGGCACCCCCACCTGTGGGATCACCGACCGGGTGCACACCCACGTGGGCTCGCTCTCGTCGACCGTAGCGGCGTAGCCCCTCGGACCGAGGACGTCGGCGGCCTCTCAGAGACCGCCGGTCCGCCGGACCGCCCCGTCCAGCAAGAGCGCCAGACCGCGTACGGAGTCGTCGCTTCCGGCACCGACCGTGAGCACGACCAGCGGCGGGCGGCCGCCGTCCGCCGCGACGAGGCGGGCCGTCTCGTACGCGCCGGCTCCCCCGCCCGAGAAGGCACCCAGCGCCAGTAGCAGCCCCTCGTCGGCCACGGGACGCAGCGCCTCGTACCAGGCTCGGGCCCCCTCGGGGGCGGGACGCAGCAGGATCAGCGCCTCCGGGCCCGCGTACAGCCGGGAGAGCCGGGCGTACCAGGACCAGGGGATGCCGGGTGAGGGCACCAGGCAGATCACCCCACCCGTGCCGGGCCTCAGGGTGATGAAGGCCGAGCCCGGGTCCGTCGCCTCGGGCAGGGCGTCGAAGAACCGGGCAATGGTGGTGAAATCGTCGGCTCGCTCGGGGAGTTCGCGCAGCAAGCGGACGCAGTGCGCCAGTACGCCGGTGGCGTCGGCGAGCCGCGTACGGTCGTGGTCGGCGGTCAGGACCAGGCCGCCCGCTTCGTCCCGGTGCGAGACCAGGGTGATCGGGAAGGCGGTCGTGGCGCCCGTGGTCTCGGGGGCCTCCATGCGGATGCCGAGCGCGGCGAGTGACGGCTCGAGTGCGTCGTGGGGGTCGAGCTGGCTCTCGAAGACGAGCAGGCTGTCGGCGGTGCGCGCGGCGTCGGCCGGTCCGGTCCGGCCGGTGCCCGTCCAGCCGTGGATCTGGCCGGCCGAGACCCATTCGTACGGTGCCAGGTCGATGGCCCGGTCGCGCAGGGCGGTCAGGAGTTCGGGCACGGTGGCGCCGGGGTCCACGTCGACCGATACGGGCACCGGGTTGCGCAAGGCGCCGGGCAGGCGCTCCACCCCGGCGAGCGGAATGCCCCGCCCGGGCACCGCGACGCTGAAGCGCACCGGCATCGGGCCCTCGGCTCCCGTGGCCCGGTACAGCAGCAGCGCCCAGGCGGCCTGCAGCGCACTGCTCTCGGTGGCGCCCCACCGGGCCGCCCACGCGCTGAGGCGGGCCGCTTCGGCGGGGGCGAGCCGCTGCCGGGCCCGGCCGGTGCCCGGTCCCTCGGCGGCGGGCGACACCGACGCGTAGGCGGACACGGAGGGCGCGGCGCCGGGCACGGGCGCGGCACGCAGCCAGAACTCCCGTGCGGCGGTGCAGTCCTGACCGGCAAGCCAGTCCGCGTGGTCGCGCACATCGGGGCGCCGGTCGCCGCCGGGCAGCGTGCCGCCCGCCAGGTAGGCGCGGTAGAACTCCTCCAGGAGCAGGCGCACGCTCCAGGTGTCGAGCAGCGCGTGGTGGTAGGTGAGCAGCACTCTCGTGGGGGGCACAGGCACATTGTCGACGGGCGGGCCGTCGAGCAGGGTGACCCGCAGCGGCCCCGGCGAACGCGGGTCGATGCCTCGCCGCCGGTCGCCGGTGAGGACGTCGGACCAGCACGCATCCGAGTGGGCCAGTCGTACCACCTCGGACACGACCCGGTCGTGGATGACGATCCGGGGCTCGGGCCCGTCCTCGAAGGACGATCTCAGCACGGCCTCGCGGTCGAAGACGGACTGCCAGGCCGCGGCGAAACGCGCGGTGTCCAGCGGCCCGTGCCAGGTCCAGCTGAGCTGCTCGATCTGGCGACCGGTGCCGGGGTGCGCCTCGGCGTCGGCGAGGAGTTCGCGCTGCAACGGGCTCGCGGCGACCGTGCGCGCCGAGGCGGACGGCGCGCCGGCGCCCTCGGCCAGCTCCTGCAGGACGTCGCGCAGTACGGCGAGGAGGCGGCCGACCGACTCATCGGTGATGCCGTCGTGGGGGGCGGGCAGCCAGTCGAGTCCGATGCACAGCCGGCCGCCGCGCACCCGTGCGGCGATGTCGAGCGCGTACGGGACGGCGGTGCGGGGTGCCCGGGGGCCGGGCCGGTCGTCCGCATCGGGGGTGAATCGCACCAGGACGGGCACGAGTTCGCGCAGGAGGAGCCGGACCGCGGAGTCGGGCGCGTGCTCGCGGCACGCACCGAACGAAGCGCGGCCGACGGTGGCCAGGCGCCGGGCGGCCCGGTCGACGAAGTCCCTCGCGTCGCCGTCCGGGGCTGCATCGAGCACCACGGGCTCGGTCTCGTCGAGCGGCCCGACGGTCCGGGCGAGGGCGGGGCTGTCCTGACGCCCGTCGGTGCGTACGTCGAAGGAGGCCTGCCCGGTACCGCGCCACCGGGCGAGGGCCAGGCCCAGGGCGCCGGTGAGCAGCTGGACCGGGGTGAGCCCGAGCCGACGGGGCAGGGCACCGGTCAAACGCGCGGTGGCCGCCTTGCGCAGGACGAAGCCGGGGTGCCGCACGGGCGCGGTGCCCGGGAGGGGCGCGCGAGGGCGGAACGCGGAGGCGGTGGCGCGGCGCTCGGCGACGGCACACCAGCGACCGGTCTCGCGGGGGTCGGCGGCCATGGCGGGCAGAGAGGCGACCCAGTCGGGGTAGCGCACCTCCTCCTCCGCGAGCGCCTCGTCCGGCCGGGTCAGCAGGACTTCGAGGTCGGCCATGAGGATGCCCAGCGAGGTCTGGTCGACGACGAGTTCATGGGCGACGACCGCGAGCCTGCGCCGCTTGCGCAGGAGTACGACGCCCAAGGTGCGGCCGGCTGAGGGATCGAGACGGCGGCCCGCGTCGGCGATCGCCTGCGCCTCGCGGGCCCGGGTGACGTCGGCGACCGTGCACTCGGCCTCGTATCCGGGTGGGGCGGCGTGAATGCCACCGCGGGCCTCGGTGTCGATGCGGGCGCCGAGCAGCGGATGGCACCGGACGAGCCTGTTCAGAGCGCTGCTCACCGTCGCCGGGTCGAGCGGCTCGGCCACATCCAGCACGCCGATGGGGTGGGCGTCGGGTGCGGCCTCGCGACGCCGCAGCAAAGTGAGTTGGGCCGGACCGAGCGGGGCACCGGGCTTGTCGCGGGCGGTGAGCAGGTCCGCGACGAGCCCGGCAGGGAAGGCGTCGGCAGGGACGTGACCGTCGTCGGGCACGGGGGGAGCGGCCGCCTCCACGTGCAGCAGGTGGTGATCGGGGCCGAGGCGCTGCAGCCGGTGGCGCCAGCGTCGGCCTCCCAGGGTGCCCGCCGAGGCATGGTCGAGCGCCGCCGCCACGCGGCCCCTGATCAGGGGGCCGCGCAGCTCCAGGACGGGCGGGGCGTCGTAGGGCGGCTGTCCGGGGTCGACAACCACGGTCATCGGCACATCGGCGAAGCGGTCGAAGGCATCACGGTCGTCGGTCATCGACGTCGGGGCCCGGCCCCTTTCCCCTCTCACGTCTCGTGCGAACCGCGTCCGTCAGGTCCGGCCGACCTGAACCCGCGCTCCGGTCGCGTACGTGTGGCCGACCGCGCACAGGCGATGACGGGCAGCCTTCTCAGCACGGTAGTAGTACACGCGCGACGCGGCGTTTTCCTCAAGCGTGCCTTCAGCGCTCCCCGGGCGGCTCTCGGCCGGGCAACTCCGCGAGGGCCTCCGTGAGGCCCTCGCCGAGCATGGTGCGCAGGGCGATGTCGTGCAAGGTGTCCGGGCCCGCGCCGTGGCAGGCCATGCTCAGCGGACAGCGGTCCGGGACCCGGTGCGCGGCGAAGGACCACTCCCCGCGGGCGGCCGGTGCGCCGTCGGGGGCGAAGCCGAACTCGGTGAAGCCGATGCGCAGTCCCTGGCCGAGGGCCTTGCCATGGCCCCTTGAGAGTCCGCAGCTTCAGCATCTCGGCGGCCCGCGCCCCTTCGGTCAGCCCCTCCAGGGCGCGCGGCTCGGCGGGCGTGCCCAGGTGGCGGCTCAGCAGCCAAAGGCCCAGCCGGTACCTGGCGGGCCCGGTGTCGGCGCCGATCCGTTCGTTGCGGCTGATGCCGACCGCGATCAGGCCCCGGAGCGGCTCCGGCCGCGTTCGCGGCCGAAGCGTGTCGCGCCGGGCCGTGAGCGGGCGCAGACTGATCCCTGTCCGGGCGCGTTTCAGGCCGCGTGGAGCAGTTCAATGGCTGTTTCGGCGCGGTGGCGGGCGAGGCCGAGGACGGCCAGGGAGTGACGGCCGAGGGCCTCACGCAGGTGACGGCGGGCCCGGGCGAGGTCGGCACCGGGGCCGAGGACCTGCTCGATGGCCTCGTCGCGGACGACTACGCTGTGCTGGGAGACGACCGTGACGCCGTAGGCGTCCGGCACCACCTGCCACTCTCCGGTGTGCGCGGCCACCAGCGCCGGTGTGACTGTCTGCTTGTGGACGAGGCGACCCGCGTGTGGGAAGCACACCCGTACCGACTCGGTGGTGTGCACCGCTCCGTCGGCGCCCCGCGTGTCCATCGCCATTCGCTGCACCCCGGGCTGGTCCTCGACGAGATCAACCCGCTCCACATGGGCGAGGGCCCTCGCCCAGTCCTCCGCCCGATACAGGAAGTCGTGGACCAGCTCGGCCGGCCCATTGACCCGGACCTCGTCCTCGAAGGAGAGGACCAACTCGTCCAGTACCGGCCAGCGCTCCGCAAGATGCTTCAGCCGCGCCAGACAGGCCCGGCTGTCGGCGTCGACGACCCGCTCAGCCCACGCCGCGCTCTCGGGCCGGTCGTCCAGCAGGGTGAACTCGTGCTGCAGCACCAGTCGGCAGGCGGCCGGACCGCGCTCCTCGACACGCCATACCCCGCTCATCGTCCGCACCGGCGGCTGCGGGTCGATCTGCCGGCACTCGACCCGGCGGGCCGACGGGTCCTGCACACACCGGGAGAACCACGAGCGGATCCGGCCGTCCACCACCGACCACGTGTGCAGCCGGTCCTCTCGCCCGTCGAAGTCGAGGCGTTCGACATGCACGACCGGAGGGAGGAACAGCGGCCAGCGCTCCGCGTCCGCGATCAGGCCGTAGACGACCCCGGCCGGGGCGGCCACCTCGATCGACCACGACCCTTGATGCATGTGCTCACCCGGCGCCATGACGGACTTCTCCTTCTGCGGCTTGGCGGCAAGAGCCTCACCGTGGGCCGTGCCGCTGGAGGAGTGTTCGAGGATCGCTCGACGAGGTGCCGCACTCGCCGCTCAGCGCACGGCCCGCGCGGTTCCCGGAACCGTCAGCACGCGAGGTGCGGACCGCACCCATGGAAACCCACAGTGCAGTTCCAGGACCAGCTCCTCGCCATCGTCCGCCATGACGGCGACGGCGGCCGGCACCCCGGCGCCGGCTCCAGTTCCATGAACCGCCACCGCCAGGCCGGATCGTCGTCCGGGGGCCGGAAACCCAGCACTCCGCGGTCCTCCGCCAGTTCGAAGGAGAACGTGTCGAACGACAACCCGAGTCCCATGCCGCGCGCCTTGGAATACGCCTCCTTCAGCGTCCACAGCCGCAGGATCCGCACGTCCCTGGCCCGCCCCGGCCCCACTTGCGCGACCCACTCCCGCTCCTCGGGGGCGAAGGTCTGCACGATCGTGCCGAGCCCCCGGTCACCGCGATCGCTGCACGACGTCCACGCCGATGCGGTGGTGGCGGACCACACCCAGCAGGTTGTGTCCGCCCGCGTGGGAGAGGTTGAAGTCCGGCTCAGGCCCGCCGCGCGGGAGCCCGCCGGTTTCCGCAGGAAGGGCCGACCGCGTGAGGAGCGCCGGATGACCGACTCGCTTTCGGGTCTACCGCATTCGAGGGCCAGGACACGGCGCACCAGCACGTGCGAGACGAGGTACTGCCGACGGTCTCGCTCGAACAGGGACTGTTCGGCGGTCTTCCGCTCGTGCTCGTCCAGCCAGTGCGCGGCAAGGGTGGCGGCTGCTCCCGGTGCGAGCCCGTCGTTCGGGCAGAACCGCAGTCTGATCGTCCGGGGCGCCGGTTCCACGGCGGTGCTCATCCTCGCCGCTCCTGTGGTTGCGGCCCGTCCAGCCACAGCGGCCGGCGCAGGAATACCGAGCCCGGCAGAGGTGCCACGAGAGGCCGGCAGCCGCCGGCGGTCCCCGGTGCGGCCCAGTCGATCTCCACACCGGACAGCCACAGACCGGTCATCCGATCGCCTCAGCCGCGTCGCGACAGCAGGGCGAGGGCCCCGTCGACCGTGAGCAGGTCGTCGCGACGGCGTCGAGGAGCGCCTCGACGTCCATCGGCGCGGACCGCAGGCCGGTGAGCCGAGCGATGTGCGCGGCCGGGCTCGGGGGTCGTGGAGCACGCCGCTGCGCTCCTTCGTGCGGTAGCCGCGGTCGACGGCCGCCACGAACTCCACGGTCGGCAACGGGTCGAGGCCCAGGAATCGGGAACGACTGCCGGGGGCCGGTCTTCTCGGGCTTGAACAGAAGCACGTCCGCGAGAATCGGCACGACGCCGGTCACGGGATCGGCCGGGAACGCGGCGGGCGCCGCCATGGCGGGAGCCGGCGGTCACTGAGCATGGCGATACTCCAGCTCCAGGATTTCCGTCCCGGCACGGGAACGTGGTCGAGTGGGACACGAGCACCGGGACGTACGACGGCGGGGCGGATCGGTCCAGTAGCGGGGCTCGTCCCCGGGCGGTACCGGTGCCGACAACGGCGGCCCCGCGACGCGCCTGGAAAACGGCTGATTTCGGTATAGGCCATGCCCGGCCCCGGACAGCACCTCGATGCCGCAGACGGTGGCGGCGAGGAGAGACTCAGGCTCCCTCCGCCTCCAGCCCCGGCCCGTGCGCAGCCCTCCGTTCTCGCGGGCCCGGCCGAGCAGCCGTCAGCCCACCCGGATCATGCGTTCCCCGCTGAGCGCCGACACCGGGGCGTCCTGCGCCATCTCGGGACCGGTCATCATGATGGAGCGCTGCAGCCGCCGCAGCCCCGCCGACGGCTCCAGGCCGAGCTCACGCACCAGGGCCCGACGCAGACGCTGGTAGACCTCCAGGGCTTCGGTGCGCCGTCCGGACCGGTGCAGCGCGAGCATGAACTGGCCGTGCAGAGTCTCGTGCGTACGGTACCGGCTGACCAGGACGGACAGTTCACCCAGCAGCTCCCGGTGGCGTCCCAGCCGCAGATCGGCCTCAATACGCTGGTCCAGGGCGCACAGCCGGGTCTCTTCCAGGCGTCTGGTCTCCATCGACAGTTGTGCCCCGGCCTGCACGTCGGCGAAAGCAGCCCCGGTCCACAGCGAGAGGGCCTCGCGCAGTTGCCGGGCCGCACCGGGGAAGTCACCGGCGTCCATGGCCCGGTAGCCCAGTCCGGCCAGCCGCTCGAACTCGCGAACGTCGCTGGAACCGCCCGAGATGTTCAGCAGATAGCCGCCGGGCACGGTGACGAGCACGTCCTTGGCGGTGCGCGCCGGTGTGCCCTCGGCGTCGCGCTTCAGGGCAAGAGTGATCAACTCCCGCAGCTGGAGCACGTACGTCTGCAGCGTGGCGCGCGCGCTGCGCGGCGGTGCGGCGCCCCAGAGCTCCTTGGTCAGTGATGCTACGGAGACGACCTGATCGGCGTGGAGCGCCAGCATGGCCAGTACCTGACGTGGCTTGGGCGCCGTCGGTGTGATCGGGACTCCGTTTTCCCGGACGGTCAGTCCGCCCAGTACAGAGATGTCCATGGCGTCTCCCCTATGCGCGCATGAGTGATCAGTCTCTAAGCCCTGACAGGCCGGACCGCTTGGGCGAAACGAGTTAAAAACAGGGCTGAAAGATTGTCAATTAAAGGACTGTCTACGCTGGTTTAAATCTAAGAAACACTAGAATGCCGACCTAAGATATTGACAAGTGCGCCGACATCGACTGCGCACAGGGAAGCGGAAAGGGAGTCGCTGCGCAGAGCATACGTCCCGGGAAACCGACCCCACCGGAAGCGGAAGAAAACAGTACATTCCCTTCCCTTCCCGGCTGGACGGCGCACTGGAAACGGCTGACGTCCCGTCACCGACCAGGCGAGGCAGTATCAGGTCAGAAGCGGGTCACCGTCTTCTCGGAGAGCCCTCCGGCCCCGGCCGCCGAGCACCTCGAATCCCATGGTCGCCGCCATGGTGGTGGCCGCGGCCCCTCACGATGACACCCCGTCGGCAAGCAGGTTCTCCCTCTCGGCCCGCCCCAGCGTGTCCTCGATCCAGTGCTGCCAGTGCCGCCACAGATCGGCGCCCTCACTGCGGGCAGGGCCGCCGCACAGCTCGAAGCCGGCCCGTACGACGATGTCGTCCGCGAGCTGCTCCCTCAGACCGTGCGCGGCGTCGACCAGCGCCTGCAGGGCGCCGTCCGCGCTCTTCTTGTGTGAGGTCAGCGCCAGCTGTGCGGGGCGCGGAAACCCGGCTCGCGTTCGAGGCGGCGCCAGCCGGCCCTGGCGCGGCCGCGGTGGGTCCGGGC
>NZ_JBFAKH010000156.1:1378-8945 GCF_040655635.1 Streptomyces sp. NPDC050388 | reverse complement strand
ACCTGCGTTGCGAGGAAGTCCTGCTCTCCCCGGAAGAACGGGAGATCGAACGGGACTTCCGGCTGGCGGAGGTACGCGGCAAGAGCCCGTACGCGACACCGCATGCCGCCCGCCACTCGATGGCCCTCTACATGCTGGTCCTGCTGAACCAGCTGGTGGAGACCCGCTATGGGCTTTCGGCCGCGGACCGGCGGGACTTCGCCATGCTGTTCGGCGATCCGTGGTGGCTGGTGAAGACCCTCCTGGGGCACGCGGACGTGGAGGTGACGAAACGGCACTACCTCGCGCCGGTCGCGCACCTGCAACTGGAATCGATCCTTGCCGCGGCCGAACCCGCCGGCGAGGAGGAACAGCAGGTCGAGGACCTGGACGGTGTGTTCACCCGCCTTGCCCGGGAGTCGGAGGGCATCCAGGACATCGACGCCGTCCTTGAGGCGGCCCGGTGACCGGGCGGGGACGGCGAGCCGTCCTGCCGCCGGCCGATCACCGCACCGAGCCGCCGCTGGCTCCCGACGGGCTTGTGGTGACGGTCGTCAACAAGGCCGGATACGAGATGACGTTCGACTTCGCCGAACTACCCGTTGCCGAGGCGATGCAGCGGTCGCTGGCCGCGGTTTTCGCGATCCGGTCTGCGGGCTGGAACAGTCACGAGACCGCACGAGCTTCCTGGATCACGGTGAAGATGTTCGCGCGGTTCGTCGCCGAGCTGGAGCATCCCCCGCAGGACCTGGGGGACCTGACGCCCGCCATGCTCAAGCGTTGGCGCGCGAGGCATATCGGCACCAACAGCGGCAAGAGCGTGTTACGTCAGGTTCGGCCGCTGCTGCGGGCGGATCCGCGGCTGGCGGGCGGGCCGGTGGGGGAGGAACTGGCCCGGCGCATCCCGAAGACCGGGCCGATCAAGCAGTCGTACGGGAAGGAGGAGCGGGAGCGGGTCCTGCGGGTGGCCCAGCGGCAGTTCCGGACCGCTCTGCTGCGCATCCGCGAGAACACCGTCCTGTTGGAGAGGTGGCGGGCCGGTGGCCTGGAGGAAGGCAGCCGTGACTGGCGCCTGGGTGAAGTGCTCGATCACCTTGCGCAGACCGGCTACGTCCCGCACGCGGTCATGCCGAGTGGGGAATTCGTGAAGGACCGTGCGCTGCTGGGCGGCACCAGCCCGGAGAACACCTGGGGCAGGCTCTTCCTGTCCCGCTCCGAACTCACCGCACTCGGCGTGCTGTTGACCGACCGGTTCGGCTGGAACCTGTCTGTCTACGACCGGCTTCCAGCCCCTACCACCGCCCCGTCCGCCGGGTCGACGGCCACGGTGACCTACCTGGTTCAGATCGAAAAGCGCAGGCAGGGCGGAGGTCGATGGTTCTCCACCGAGAACATCACCGACTCCGGGGCTGACTCTTCCGGCAGGCTGATCACTCAGGCGCTGGAAGCCACCGCACATGGACGGGCCCTGGTTCACCGTTTCGCGCCCGACAACAACCTGTTGATGGTTGCGCGGATGCACTACCCCAAGCGGAGGCACCAGCGCACTGAACGGCCCCGCCCGGTGGGACCCTGCTCCTTCGGTATCGGCAACGGTGACGCCCAGCTTTGGTGGACTACACATGACCTGGGCGGATCTCCATTCCAGCGGGCGCGCAGGACGACGGTGGCGTGGGAAGGCCGTCCCCTTCAGCACAGCCAGGGCGCCCATCAGAGCATCTACGTGCTGCCCGACGAGCATGTTCAGCACGCTTCACGGAGCGTCTTCGAAGCCGGTGCCCGCGAGGCCCTCGAACAGGCCCAGGCCGTGGTCTTCGCCGGTAACATCGCCGATGCCCCGGCCCCCGGCCACGAGCAGACCGTGACCGCGGACTGTGCGGATGAGACGGCCAGCCCCTGGCCCGACGCGAAGGGCGGCTGCGGCGCGGACTTCCTGCTCTGCCTAGCCTGCCCCAACGCCCGCGTCCACCCCGGCCATCACCCCCGGCTCGCCCACCTGCACCAGAAGCTGCACAGCCTTCGGTCCGTCCTGCCCGACCGCTCCTGGAACGAGCGCTGGAGCGAGCACGCACTCCGCCTTGAGGACCTGCGCGACAAGGTCGGCCCGGCGGCCTGGACCGCGGCGCTCGCCCGCGTGAACGACGAGGACCGCACCCTGGTCCACCTCCTGGTGAAGGGAGAACTCACCCCATGACCGCCGTCGGCACCGCTGCCGAGATCGACACCTACGTGCTGACCATGCCCACCCCGGCCAGCCCCGTCGTGCTGCCCCAGTGGATCAGTCCCGGCAACACGCACCCGAACTCCCGCTACCAGGACGCCGTCTGGTCCATGGCCCCACTGATCGACAACCCCGGAACCGGCCTGGTCAAGCTCCACTGGAAGAATTGCCCCGAACCCCTGCGCGACCAGGTGAAACTCGCGGCCTGGACGATGCTCAACGGCCAGCTGAGGCCCACCTACCTCCAAACCCGAGGAGTCCAGGCCCGGTCCCGCTCGGGAGCCCCGGACATGCTCGCCACCTGCCTGGAGTGGATGCGGCTCTCCCGCTGGCTGCACGAGCGCCAGATCACCAGTCTGGGTGCCTGCACCGAGACGGAATGGCGGGCCTACGCGCGTGAACGTCTGCACCAGGTGTCCCGCGACACTGCGGCGATCATCTGCGTCCGGCTGGCGAACCTGTGGGCGTTCGACCAGCTCAGCGCCCGTCCGTCGGGCATCGCCCGACCTCCGTGGGAAGCCGAAGGAGTCGACGACTTCCTTCCCTCAGCCAATGCAGCCGGCGGCGGGGAGAACGCGACGGAGCCGCTGGACCCGCTGGTCCTCGGCCCCCTGCTGATCTGGGCCATCCGGTTCGTCGACGACTTCGCCGACGACATCCTCGCGGCCTGGGCCGAACGCCGCCGCTTGATCGCCGTTGCCGCTGCCACGAAGGCTTCGCCGGCCGGATGGGCCGCGCTGGAGGAGTGGCTGCTGCCCATGGTGCGGGCTGGTAACCCGCTGCCGGCCAGTTCGGAGAAACGCGAGATCCAGGTGGCCACCACCTACATCGCTGCTCTCACCGGCTCGAACCGCGGCCAGGTGTCGAGGTTCGTCCAGCAGCACGGTCTCGCGGAGATCGCCACAGCACGACCAGGTCCCTGCCCATTGCGGGTGCCGGTCGCCGGGCAGATCAACGGCAAGCCCTGGCGCGAGCACGTGGACTTCAACGAGGCCGCCGAGCTCATGCGGCACCTGGGTACGGCCGCGACGATCATCCTGCTCTACTTGACCGGGATGCGTCCCCAGGAGGTGCAGGGGCTGCGCTCCGGCTGCTGCCCCGACCCCGAACCCGCCGCTGACGGCACAGAGGTACGGCACCTGATCCACAGTCACCACTACAAGAACGTCACCGACGACGACGGCAACCACATCTCCGCAGGTGAAGTCCGCCAAGTGCCCTGGGGCGCGATCACACCGGTAGTTCACGCCATCCGCGTGCTGGAACGCATCGTCCCCGAGGGCGAACTCCTCCTCAGCACCGCCCACCACGAGTTCCGCTCCCGCCACAGCTACGCGGGCGCGCTGAAGAAGTCCACCTTGACCTTGCGTATCGAGTCCTTCGTGAACTGGGTGAACCGCGAGGCCGAAGCTCAGGGCCTCCCCGGCGAGACCATCCCCGACGATCCCCACGGCGCGATCGGACTGAGCCGGTTCAGAAGGTCCCTGGCCTGGCACATCGCCCGGCGTCCGGGAGGACTGATCGCGCTCGCCATTCAGTACGGCCACATGCGCACCGTCCTCGACGCACGCACCTCCAGCGGCTACGGCGCCCGTGTCCGCCGCGGCATCCACGCCATCCTCGACGTCGAAACGGCCCTCGCCGCCGCCGACACCGCGGCTCGACTGCGCGACCGCGTCGCCGCCGGAGAGAACGTCTCAGGGCCCGCCGCCCGCCGGGCCCTGACCGCCGCCGCCCACACCCCTCGCTTCGAGGGCCGCATCGTCCTCCGCGCTTTCGCCAGGAAAGCCAGCGCCTTCCTCGCCCGCGACGGCATCGTGCTCTACGACAACCCCGACGCGTTCCTGATCTGCGCCTTCAAGCACGACAACGCGCTCTGCGAACCAGAACCCGGCGCGACCGCCCCACGGCAGTACGACTGCCGACCCGGCTGCGGCAACACCGTCCGCACCGACACCCATGCCCGACAACTCCGCGAACGAGCCGAGGAACTTGATCAGTTCGCCGCCCATGCTCCCGGACCGGTCAGCAAACGTCTGCGGGCCAACGCCAACCGTCTCCGCGAGACGGCCGACACCCACGACGTCACCGCTCACTCCGCCGAGGCCCTCACATGAACCGACCGCACCACGACGAACGCGCCCGCATCCGTGAGGCCATGGACCGACTCCTGGCCGGAGAGGCCACCGCCTCCAACGGCAGCCTCACCGTCGTCGCCCTCGCCGCCGAGGCCGGCGTCCACCGCATGGCCCTCCTCAAACGGCACGTCGACTTGAAGAACGAGTTCTACGAGCGCGTCCGCGCAGAAACCCGACAGGTCCCGGAGACCGAGAAACGACTCCGGGAAACCGTCACCAAGCTCAAGAATACCGTCGCCAACCAGAAGGCCGAGATCGAGGAACTCCGCCGGCAGGTGACCAGACTCACGTTCGCCAGCGCCGTGCTCACTCATGATCGAGACGAGAGAGTGGAACGCACGCCCGTCCCCGACAACGTCGTCGCGTTCCCCCAATCGACAACCTGACGGATGCGCTAGCCAGTGCTGGCCCGGTCGGCACCGATGACGCCGGTCAAGCTCGTCAGCGATTCATGTTCATGTAATTGGTGCGATGCGCCCAAGCCTTCTTGGCGTATTTCTTGGGTAGCGTGCTGCACATCTGCCGTGCTTCATGTTCAGGGAATCTCCCCAAAGTGAAACCCACCCTGAGCGCTCGCCATTCTGCAACATGTGGTGCGTCCCTGGGATGAGAGAAGGCGATCTCCAGAACGCGCGCCGCCTGCGCGGTCGACAAATTTCCTAGAACGTCCCCCAATAGGGGGCCATTTCCCATGAGGTCAAGCGCCAGCATGAAACTTTGGGCATCTCTGCGATGCTCCATATGGAACCAGTACCAAGACATGACTGCAGAGGACTCGCTGAGATTGCAGATGAATTGAAGGACTTCTGGCCACTTGCCCGCTTCAAAGCAAATCTCGGCCGCCTGCTCCGGCGGGAGGGCGTTCACGGTCGGCCAAAAATGCCTCAGCATCAGCTTGAAGCATTCTTCCTTCTTTTCGAATCCAAGATTGCGCCAGACGTTGATCCAGCGATCATCAGGCATGGCCTGCAGGAAGTTGGCGATTACCTGCGGTTCATTCAGCCGAATGACCTTCGCGGCAGTCTCGCACAGATTCTCCCCTGTCACTTCGCTGGAGACGAGGGGGAGGATATCCAGTAGATACTCCGTGCCTACAACCCGTTCAATCAGCTCGCTTGGGAAAGCCGAGATGAAATACTTGGCTGTAGCCTCAGGCATTATGGATAGAAGGCGAGCCGCGCCACTGCCACTCATACACCCAAGGCGTACGATGGCGGCGACCTCATCCATGTTGTCCAGGACGTCGATCGCGCGTTCCGGATCCATTGCCTCTAGGCGGCGTGCGGCACTCTGGGCGTCGAGAGCCGCGATAATGGTTACGGCTTCCTCGGTGGGCATGCCGGAAAGCCGCCTTGCAGCCTCTAAGGTCGGCAAGGCGGCGTACTCGCTGGCTTGCGCCGCACCAGATACGCCGATATACATATTGCCCTGTGCGACTTGGTAAACGCGACTGTTGTCCGACGCGTTCACTCTAAATTCCGAGAAATCGACCCTCATAGATTCTCCCGAAGGATTCATGAGTCCTTGATGGTCAAGTTCCCCTGACCGACCTGGAATACCTTACTGTTTCCGTGGCTTGATGCCCTCATCGTGACATTCCCCGCCCATGCCTGGTCGCCTTGTGGAAGTGCAGGATTCAGTTCCTCATTCAAGATGTGGCGCAGTTCGCTTGCAATATCGGGATTGCTAGCGAGCAGCCGACGAAACTTCAGTTGCCACTCGGCAATGAGGGCGTCCCGCATGCTGCTATCGCCCGCAGCGTGAGCCGCGACAGCCTCATCACGGGCCTGGACTAGCTCGCCCTCCACTACCTCGGCCTGCTCCGGTCGTGCTTGGCGCCACAACGCGCTGACCGCCGCCTGCGCCCTACCCCAAGCATCGGTTACAAGGAGCCCGACGAGTGTTGTCCCTGCTGTACTGGCCAGCGTTACCAGTTCGGCGTCCATCCCGGCTCCCTGTCTGCGTCCCGGTCCATCTTGGTCAAGACTATGCAGGTATAGCGGCTGACGCCCTGTCAATCCAAGTCTTTCCCAAGGGAGGAGAGGGTTCGGTCTACTGATGTTGACGGCTGTTGCTCGTGTGAGCCACAAACCGGACGATCTCCCGTAGCCGTGCCTGCTCATTGACAGCCGGGGTTCAGACTCACGCTCTGAACAGAACAACTTGACAGGGAACGCCACCAACGTCGAACAGTCCGTGCGGGTGGAGCTGGTGATGTCCGCCAAACGGCACGGTATGCCGACCGTCGCGGTCATCGTCGCCACGTCCCTGAACCTGTGCCTGGAGCGGCAGGGCTCACGCCCGGACAACCGGCGCGTGCCCGAGGACGTCGTCCGTGCCCAGCACCAGGCCATGGTCCACTCGCACCAGCGCTTCGCCGCCGAAGGCTTCAACACGGTCGTCTTCGCCGACGCCCTGCGCCGCCTGGAGCCGTTCCTGAAGCAGCTCTCGCAGGCCCGGGAGGCCGACCTCGGGCGTGACGGCAGCGAGGGCCTGGGCGATCTGCTGCTGGTCCGCCGCTTCTTCGGCCCGGAGATCCTGCCGCTGTGGCGGTGGCAGCCGGGCTCGGACCTGGTGACCGGCCGCGACCGCGTCGCGGAAGTCCGTCTCGGGCAGCAGTCCCTCACCCTGGCCTTCCGTGACGACGTCGACGGCGAGGGCGACTTCGGCTTCGACGCCCTACTGCCCTGCCCCTTCGACCCGGAGTGCGACGGGCCGGCATGGGCACCGGCCTACAGCGTCAGCTGCCTGTACCGGGCGCTGACCGGCGGGCTGGACCGTGACGAGGACATCGTCTGCACCGTCCACGGTGACGGCGTCGACGACGACCAGGACGACGACCCCGAGGGCCGCGCGGACCTGGAAGCGCAGTACGCGGACGCGGTCGCGTGAGCCGCGCCGCCGACGGCCCGCACCCCCACCCGCTCACCCCG
Source organism: Streptomyces sp. NPDC050388 (assembly GCF_040655635.1). Taxonomy (NCBI): domain Bacteria; kingdom Bacillati; phylum Actinomycetota; class Actinomycetes; order Kitasatosporales; family Streptomycetaceae; genus Streptomyces; species Streptomyces sp. NPDC050388. The sequence goes on along the minus strand of NZ_JBFAKH010000156.1, from coordinate 1,674 downwards.
GCCGACCTCCCGGCCGGAGACGACTGGTGGCACGGCTGCCCGCAGTGTCACCAGCCGATCCAGGGCGGGGCCGCCGGCCTCGCCGCGCATCGCCGCACGGTCCACTCCAACTCCGGAGACCCTCGGCGCCCCATCACGATCCACCTGGAGTTCTGACACCGCCGCGCCACGGCGTGACGGACGCTCCGTGCCGCCCCGGCCCCGCATCACGGAGGCCGGGGCGGTCGCGGTGGTCCCTCATCACCGAGCACGGAAGGAGATGGACGTCATGACCCACCTGTACGAGGTCGACGTCC
>NZ_JBFAKH010000156.1:0-1280 GCF_040655635.1 Streptomyces sp. NPDC050388 | reverse complement strand
GCCCGCATCACGGAGGCCGGGGCGGTCGCGGTGGTCCCTCATCACCGAGCACGGAAGGAGATGGACGTCATGACCCACCTGTACGAGGTCGACGTCCCCATACGGAGCACCGAGACGCCCACCCTGCGCGGGGTGCACGTCTTCACCGGCCTGGCCGACAGCCGCAGCGCCGCCGTCCGGATCGCCCACGAGGTCTACGACGCGGCGCGCGCTGCGGCGGAGGCCGGACGCGAGATCCCCCACGGTCGGCCGGACGGCTGGGGTGCCTGCGGATACCGGCCCGGTTGGGAGCTCGACTGGCCCGCCGCAACCGTCGGCCCCTGGAGGAGCCCGTACAGCTGGCTCAACTCCAGCCCCATCGAGCTGTAGCTCCGCCCCGGGACAGCCGCTCTGCTTGGCGGCTGGACGACTGTCCCGGGCCCACCCATCCCGTACGAGACGGAGAACCCAAGTATGTCGTCCCTTCTGCGCGTTCAGGGCCGGATCGGCCAGCGCACCCTCTTACTGACGACCGTCGCCGTGCCGCTGACCGGCTGGGCGGTCCACGCGGCCGCGCTGCACAAGCAGCTCGCTGCCACCCGCCGCGACCCGCTGACCGGCCTGCTGCGCCGCGACTCCTACACCGCCCGCGCCCGCCGACTCCTGGCCCGCCACGGCGACGACACGACCGTGGCCCTCATCGACCAGGACCACTTCAAGGCCGTGAACGACACGATGGGCCACCCGGCCGGAGACGCCGTCCTGGCCGCCACCGCCGCCCGGCTCACCGCCTGGGCGGGCCCGCGCGCGGCCGTGGGCAGGCTCGGAGGCGATGAGTTCGCCGTCGTCCTGGAGCTCCCCGCCGACCGCCGCCAGGAGCGCCTCGCGCAGCTGGTCCGGATGCTGCACACGCCGGTCGTCCTGGACGACGGCCGCACCGTCGACGTCGCCGCCTCGATCGGCGCCGCGACCCCGGCCGCGATCGGCTCCCGGGACCTGACCGTGTTGCAGAGGGCGGCCGACGCCGCTCTGTACGACGGCAAGCACTCCGGCCGCGCGGTCCTCGCCCCCGCCGCTCACATCGCGGTGCCGTCCGTCAACGGGCGCCGGGCCGGCCGTCCGGGCACGGCCGCGTGGGGGCGAGCGGCATGAGCATCGCGACTCTGCCCGAGGGCGACTGGATCCGCGGCATCAGCATCCGGCAGCCGTACGCGGCCTGCATCCTCGCCGGTGCCAAAACCATCGAAAACCGTCCCGGCCGGTGGCGGACCGGCTGGGTGCTGCTGCACACGAGCAAGACC
>NZ_JBFAKH010000155.1:0-8953 GCF_040655635.1 Streptomyces sp. NPDC050388 | reverse complement strand
GCCCCGGTGATGTCCCGGACGACGCCGCCGCCCAGGTTGATCTCACCGGGGTAGGAGAGGGCGGTGTTGGTGTAGCGGACCAGCCCGTAGTCGTTCCTCGGGAAGCTGTATCCGGCGGTGGTGCCGACGGGCACCGTGCGGGCCGAATCCGCGTACCAGGTGGTGCTGGTACCCGCGCAGTGCCCCGCGAGGATGCCGTAGTACGTGCTGCCGCCAAGGGCGTTGAAGGCGACCGTGCATCGGGCGCCGCCGTTACCGTACAACGTGTCGCCGCCGCGTACGGCGGTCGGCGCCGCCGATGCGGCGGGTGCCGTCAGGAACACGGCGGCGAGGGCGGTCAGGACGGCAGTCAGGGTTACGAGGATGGGCGAGCGTCTCACGGTTCCTCCCAGTGGGGACGCGGTGGAGTCGCGCTCCGGTGCACCCATGGTGGGGGAACCGTCACCGAGTCGACAGGCCGCCTCGGGAGGAACCGGACGCAAACGTGACAACGCCGGCCGGGCACCTGCCCGGGCCCGACGTCGGACTGCTCGCGGAGCCGGTCAAGGGCAGGCGGAATCAGGGCGCTGTCACGTTGTTGAGTACGTGAGTGCCTGATGATGTGTCGGGGTGTGGGTCGGCTTCGGGCGGCGGTCTGGGTCAGGCTGTTGGGGGCAGGGTGGCGCGGCCGGTGATCTGGTCCCAGATGGCGAAGCGGATGGTCATCTCGGCGCGGTAGTGGGCGGCGGTCATCAGGTGGCGGTGGGTCCGGAAGTGGGGGGAGATGCCGCTGAACGCGGCCAGGAACCGCTGGGCTCCGCCGACGGAGCGGAAGCCTTTCATGGCGCGTTCGCGCTGCCGGGTGGGCTGGTGGGAGTTCTCGGCCCGGTTGTTCAGGCCCTTGTGGGCACGGTGCTCGGCGGAGGGCATCAGCTCCCGGTGGGCGGTGCCGTAGGAGCGGAGCTTGTCGGTGATCAGCACCCGCGGTACCCGGCCCTGCTTCTTCAGCAGCCTGGCGAGGAATCGCTTGGCGGCCTTGGCATCCCGCCTCGACTGGACCAGGGTGTCCAGCACGTTGCCGTCCTGGTCGACCGCGCGCCAGAGGTACTTCTGCTCGCCGTTGATCGTGATGAAGACCTCGTACAAGTGCCACGTGTCGCCGGACCGGGGACGTCGGCGGCGCAGCGCGTTGGCGTAGGACCGCCCGAGCTTCAGGCACCATCGGCGGATCGTCTCGTAGGACACAGCGACACCGCGCTTGAGTATCAGCTCCTCGACCTCCCGGAAGCTGAGCGGGAAGCGGAAGTACCGCCCCACGCAGTGCGCGATGATCTCCACCGGGTACCGGTGGCCCTGGTACGACCGCAGCGCGGACGACACCAGCGACTCCCTCCCCGGCACGATCAACTCCAAGATCATCCCAGGTCAGGCAGCCAACGTGACAACGCCGCAGGGCCCACTCTCCGTCTCCCGGTTCCGCTGCCCGGTCGTGCTGCTGTTCCAGTTGCAGATACGACTTCAGGGACTCCCGGCTCATGCCAGTGCGCTGGCAGTACACGGCGGCCAGAGCGGTCGCCGCCCGAGTCGCCCGCTCCCGCTTCCTCTACGAAGGCGGCCACCGCTACGTCCGCTGTGTCGGCCATCCCGCTACCCGAGTGCGGCCGCCTCGGCCGCCGCCGCCTTTGCCTCTTCGTGGCGCCCGAGCGCGGCCAGGTGGCGCGCCTGCTTGCGCAAAGCCTTGGCGAGGACGGGGATGTAAATGCCGGGCTGGTCGGCGGCCAGACGGCGCCGGATGATGACGGCCTCAGTGACGGCCATCACTGCCTCCTCGTGGCGGCCCAAAGCGGATAGCCGGGTCGAGAGGTTGCTCAGGCAGGTGGCGAGGTGGGGCTCGTGGACTGTGGGCCGGACGGCGGTCATGCGGCGCCGGATCGCCACCGCCTCGGTGATCGCTGCGAGGGCTTCTTCACGGCGGCCCACCTTGCCCCGGCGGACGGCCAGGTTGTTGAGGCTGAAGGCCAGGGCGGGGAGAGTGGCGTCCGGAACACTGTCGGCGAGCTGGCGGCGGATCTCCACGGCCTCCTCCGAGGCGGCCAACGCCTCCTCGTGGCGGTCCGCGGCCACCAAGCGGGTCGACAGATTGGTGAGGTTGACGGAGAGGGCGAACCAGTGCCGCTCCGGCTGGACGGCGACCAACTCGCGGCGGATTGCCACCGCTTCGTGTATCGCGCCTAGTGCCTTCGCCGTCCGTTCAAGCTCTCCCAGTCGGAGCGAGAGGTTGTTGAGGCTCTTGGCGAGATCGTTGCGGTAGAGGTCGGGCCGTTCAGCGGCCAGTTCCCTGCGGATCTCCACGGCTTCCTGGGTGGCGGTCAGCGACTCCCCCTGTTGTCCCAGCGCGGCTAGGCGCAGGCTCAGGCCGTTGACGCTCTCCGCGAGGTGCGCCCGGTCCTCGAGCGCGGGCGGCGACCCCCGCGCGCACAGTTCGCGCCAAATGGCCACCGCCTCCCGGCTGGCGTCCAGTCCCTCCTCGTACCGGCGCAGCGCCCCGAGCCGGTACGAGGCGCGGTCCAGGGCGCGCGCGTAGGCGGCCGGCCGGTCGGGGCCGCCGGCGTGGTCGCGGTGGTGTTTCACCAGCCGCAGCAGCAGTTGGGCAGCGACGCCGGCGAGGTTGTGGCTGTGCTGCGGCAGACGGTCGGCCAGGTCCTCCAGGAGGGCGCGGGGGGTGGCCGGGTCGTCGGAGACGCGACGTAAGGCCTCGACCAGCGGCTGCGGGTTCTCGGTGCGGGTGACGACCTCGACGGCTGGCGCGGCGAGCAGGCCGGGGTGCGCGGCGCACAGCGCGGTCAGATCGGGGCCGAGCCGGTGGCGGAGGTCGGGCTGGGCGGCCGCCCGGGTAAGGACGGTGAGCAGCCGGGTGGCCTGGGCCGGGCCGGAGCCGGGCAGCAGACTTTCTGACAGGCGCGGATGGCGGTGCAGGTGGCGCCCGAGGAAGCGCTCGGCGAGCCGGTCGGGTTGGAGGCCGTCCCACACGCGGGCGTCGTCCGGCGGGTACAGGGCGCGGATCCAGGCGCGCACGGCGCTCCGGCGGTCGCGGGGCTGGTCGGACAGGTTCGGTACCCTCGCCAGGAGCGCGTCCGCCTCGTCCCCGTCGTCAGCCCCGTACAGGAACGCGGCGGCCAGGGCGTCGACGAGGGTGCTCATGGAGAGCTGCGGGTGGAGGTGGTGGGCGGTCGCGGCGGCCTTCCAGTAGCGGCGCTCGTGGCCCAGCAACCGGTCCTCGACGGTGCCGGTGCCGGCACCGTCGAGGACCGGCGTGTCCGGGTAGCCGTCGGTGTCCGGGTCGTCGGGGCCCGTTTTGGTGGCCGCGTCGAGGAGGTCCGCCAGCACAGTCATGTGCAGGGTGAGAGCGCTCGCCAGGCCGGGCCCATCCAGCGTCGGCACGGACATGCTCGCGGCCAGCGCGGACCAGGGATGATCCTGCCAGCGCTGCACATCCCGTAACTCGGCGGCGAATCCGTCCGCCGCCTCGCGGTAGGCCGCCTCCCGGTTGCTGGCTTCGGGCTCCAGCGGCTTCAGCGCAGTCACCGAGGCCCCGTCGAGCAGATCCTCGGCCTCGAAGGTGTCGCCGCGCAGGTCGTCCCACCAGTCCTCGGCGGTCCGGGCCAGCAGGATCATTTTGATGCGGACCGCGCCGTCTTTCCTGGCCAATGCCCTTAGTAGAGCGGACAGTTGGCCGGGGCGTGTCTCGGCGTAGTCGACCACCACCAGTGTGGGGACCGCGGCCGACGCTAGTACGGCCAAGTCTGCGGCGGAGGCGTCGGCGCGCAGCCACAGCGTGGCCCACCGGGGTGCACCCTGTTCGAGTCCGGTGGCGAGCTGATGGGCGAGACGGGTCTTGCCCTGTCCGGCCGGACCGTGTACTAGCCAGACGCCGAATCCCGGCGTGTCGCACCAGGCGCGCATCCGTCTCAGCAAGTCCTCCCGGCCCCGGAACGGCACCACTGCGCGCCGGGCCCGCAGCAGCACGGCGGGGGAGGCCAGGAGGCCCGCCGTGGGGCGGGTGTCGTTGATGTCGGCTAGATGCCGCCACTCCACTGGCTCCAGCGGTTCCCCGCCGTCCCGCGCCGCGCCGTGCTCGGCCAAGGCCGCCCGGAAGGCCGGATCGTGGTGGAGGACGTAGGCGGGTACAACGCCGAGGCCAGCGTGTCCGAACCCGGCAAGGTCGGCGGCGATAACCCCGGTGAGCAGGCCGCCGCTGAAGACCGCGGCCCCAGAGAGGCCGCCCCAGGGCGACGTGTCGTCGGCCGTCGGCGCGGGGACCTCGCGCAGGGTGACGACATGCCGGTTGTCGGCTCGGCCAGTCAGGGGATTAAGGGTGCCGGTCGCCTGCCACACCTCGCAGGGACGGTTAGGACGCTGGATGGCCTCCGGCGTCCCGGCGAGCTCGCAGGGAGTACCGGGCCGGTCGGTCACCAGCCGCCCCCAGCCGGGCGGGGCGCCCTCCGGCGGCACCCAGGCCAGATCGGTGACAGACAGCAGGGCCGCGTCGTCCCGGCCGCCCGGGGTGCCGCGCCAGACCACGGTGGCCCGGCACCTGGCTCCGTCGCCCGGCCTGAACACCTCGGTCTTCGCAGCGCCCGGGACGACGTGCGCCGACGCCAGCACCAGTCCGGGCGCGATCACGTACCCCGAGCCCCGCTCGCCCGAGCCCTCCACGGCCACCACTCGCTGACGGTGCATCGGTCCCCCTGACGGACGCTTCGGGAAGCGGTGCGGGGCAACTCCTAAGCTGGCCCCTGAGGTCCGAATCAGTCCGGAATGCGGTCCGCCGCGTTCTCGGGCCCGGCAGGCCGGCCGGCGCCGCCGCTGACGAGCAGGTCACCGCCGGTGGCCTTGCGCGGGGTGAGCGTGAACGACACGCGGTGGGTACGGCCGCGGGAGACACCCGCCTCTGCTTCCGCGCCGACCGCCCAGAGCCGGAAGCCCGCTTTCGCCTTCGCGTCCGCCCGGATCTCCACCTCGAACTCCATCTCCACGGGCCCGACCGCGAAGACGAGGTCGGGGTGGTTGCCGCCCACCCCCGCCGCCTCGATCAGCTCGTCGCGTACCGCGGCGACCGCCTTCACCAAGGGAATGTCCACCGAACCCCGTCCCTCTCGTCCCGCCCCGCACTTCGCCGACACCACTGTAGAGCGCTTCTGAGGTTTTGCGCTTCAAGGTGCCGGTTGCCCTTGATGGGTGTAGGCCGACGGTATGAGGTATCCCGATAGCGGCGGCCAGAGCCCGGCCAAGCGGGGCCGTGGGCGCGACAGTCGTTGTGGTCTGATCGGCCGATCATGTGGGTGTTGAAGGCGGCGACGGTCGGCTGTGATCGCTGTGGTTGCTGTACTTCTCTGCTGTACGGGGAGTCCCGCTGTGCAGTCGACTTCCTGCCTGTGTCCCCAACGGGGCGTCTCCTCCGGCATCCTGTCCGATGTGACATTGATCCGTGCGGTGGCGATCGGCTTTCTTGCAGGGGGTGCAGGAGCCCTGATCTTCGACCCCAGAGGTGAGGGACTCGACCACCTGCGTCTCGCCCTGCTGATGGGGTTGCTTGTCGGTCAGCTCCTCACGGTCCCGGTCTCACTGGTGGGCGGGGTCGTCTGGGCGCGGCCACGGAAAGGGAGGTCGATTCGCCCTTACGACTTTTCCATGGGCTCCCTGCTCATGGCCTTGGGCGTTCTGGTGGTGACCCAGGCGCAGGCAGCGGTGAACTGGCTCAGCACCGAGCCGACCCCCGGTGGCGTTGGCGATCCGGATGGAGAGACATCCATAGCGGGGTTGGCCGGCCTTTCCGGATGTCTGATAGTCCTCGTCGGCCTGGCGTTGCTGGCGAATGGCGTCTGGACGAGTACGCGGACAGGTGGCCTGCGGCCCACTGTGGATGCCTCTCAGGACTAGCATCAAGGTTCCCGAGACGGCCCCAGTTTGGAAGATCGCGTAACTGGAATCGGGCTGACCTGGCAAGATGCTGACCTGCGAGTCTCCGGGCGACTCGCCGACGTTCCCCGCTGTTCCCCGCCTATGGCCGTCCGATCGGGCACGCATGGGGCATACGTGGCCTTCTCCCGGCCTTCCCGGCTGCGAGTGCGACCCCTCTTCCCCATACTGAGCCTGCTCGGCGCTTACGCGGTCGGTGGAGCCTCGCGAGCCCAGTCGAAAGGCATCGGCGCGCCCTGCGGGATCACCCAAGGGTGGGGATACCGAGCGTGACAACTGGTGCAGCGTGCGACGAACGGACCGACCTCGGGGTTTGTGAGAACGCTGTAGTGGCTGGAGGGCCGAGCCGGGAGCATGTTGCCCTTGCCGAAAATGTCATCCGTGCAGGTTAGGCGGCATGTTCGTACTCGTGGAGGATGCCGCCGAGGCGGTCGCGTCTGCGTATGTCGAGGCGGGCGATCTGCTCCGGAGCGGTGATCGGCGTGGGCAGAGGGTTGAGGGGCCGGGCATTCGCAAGGCCTTGATGCGGCCTGTGCTCGTTGTAGAAGTTCTCGAACTCGCGTAGGGCACGCAGGAGATGGCGCTGGTTCCAGATCAGGGTACGGTCCAGCAGCTCTCGCCGACAGGTCTGTACCCACCGCTCCATGATCGAGTTCATGCGCGGCATCCGGACGCCGCTGAGCACGGCTTCGATGCCCGCATCCTGGAGGACCGCATCGAACAGCTGAGGGAACTTTCCGTCCCGGTCCCTGATCAAGTAGCGTGCTCGGCAGCCGGCGTCCTCAAGGTCCATCACAAGATTCTTTGCACCCTGGATTACCCAGGAGGTGGTCGGATGCGCGGTCGCGCCCAGGATCCGAATCCGCCGGCTCGTATGCTCGATCACGGCGAACACGTACAGGCGTGCCCCGGACAAGGTGACGGTCTCGAAGAAGTCGCATGCCAGGAGCGCGTCCGCCTGAGAGTGCAGGAAAGCTGCCCAGGTGCTGCAGGCCCGCTCCGGCGCCGGATCGATCCCTGCCTCCTTCAAGATCTCCCAGACCGTGGAGGCGGCCACCTGTACGCCGAGCACCAGCAGCTCACCGTGCAGGCGGCGGTATCCCCAATTCGGGTTCTCCCTGGCCAGGCGCAGCACCAGAGCTCGGATCGAGCGCACGGTGCGCGGCCGGCCCCCGCGCCTCGGCCGGGACTGGGCGACGTGGCGTCGGGCGAGTAGGTCGCGGTGCCAGCGCAGCACCGTATCGGGGCGGACCAGCAGCCGCATCCGGCGCAGGGCCTCCCGCGGCAGGCCATGCAGCAGCGCCGCCAGAAGAGCCCGGTCGCTGGGGTGGAACCGCACCCGCTGCCCGCTCAGTTGCCGCTCCAACACCGCAATCTGATGACGGAGAGCCAGGATCTCAACATCCTTCTCTCGGTCGCTCATCGGCAGCAACCTCAGCATCGCGAACGCGTTCGTCACACACAGGTACGCCAGTCTCAGCAACACGGCCGATCATCATGCCGCGCTCACCGTCAGCGTGCGAGAGCATCGGCTCGAGCTGTCCCGGCCGGCGCCCCGGGAAACCCACTCCCACCTGCACGGATGAGGTATTCGGCAAGGGCAACGTGGACGACTGGCTGGCCGGCGGCATGAGCACCCGGTACAACGTCCGCGACTTCCTTGTCTGGGCAGCTCGACGCGGCTACGCACACGAGCTCCTCGTCCCCCACCGAGGCAAACCGGATCCCGCCGGCCTCGACGAAGACGTCCACTGGGACGTCCTCCAGCAGTGCCTGCACGACGACCAGCTGCCACTCGACGTCAGGGTCGCGGGCGCGCTGGTCCACCTCTATGCCCAGCCACTGAGCCGGATCGTCGCTCACCAGCAACGACATCCGACCAGATCCCGCTGGCAACCGACTTCTCCTCGACCGCCAGCCTCTTCCTCTGCCCCCACCGCTCGACACCCTGGTCGAGCAACTCGCAACAGAGCATGAGACCACCGCCGCACCGGCGCCTGTGAGGCTCTTCCAGGGAAGCTATCCGGCCCGGCCCATGCCCGTCGCTACTCTCCAGCGACGGCTCAACACCTACGGCATCAGAGCCAAACCGTCCCGGGTCACCGCCTGCCTCAACCTCGCCCACGACCTACCACCTGCCGTCCTGGCCTCGATCACCGGCATACACGTGATCACAGCAGAAAAGTGGCACCAACGCGCGGCACCCGACTGGAGCGCCTACCTCGCCGCCCGACGCCAGACGGGGACCAGCACAGACTGCAGATGACAAGTCTTGTAGGGCCGGCGGAGTCGAGGCAGTCAGCCTCGTCGCTTCTACGTCGTGAGAGCTGGCCGCCAGGTCATCGCCTGGCGGCCAGCCCTCGTGCTTGCGGTAGGCGCCGTTGATTCAGTTAGCGCTCTGGAATCCGTGAAACGTCTCGCTGGCTGCGGATATCATTCTGTCTCTTCGCCGCTTCTAGATACTGACTTCCGTCGCGCTACGGCTATGCCCCCCGCAATGAGGCCGACCCCAGCGAAGAGCGCGGCGGACTGCCAAATTGGCCAGTCGAAAAGTCCAGCTGCAGTGACAAGAACTCCTACGAGGCAGGTAAGAGCGGCGCAACTGACGACAATAGCGAGAGCGTTTGGGGTTTTTCGTTCCACGCGTTTCTCCTCAGAAGAAGCTCCCGACTGCTCCACCAATCAGACCGCCCCACATGCCATTCTGTCGTTCCGCTTGCGTGCCGCCTGCAATCGTGGCGCCAGCAGCGCCGCCCCCTGCACCCCATAGCGCGCCGGTGACGACGGCGGCGCCAATGCATGCGGCGCCAGCAGTACCGATACACGCAGCACCAACTGCTGCTGCACCAAGCCCGCCAGCCACCGTGCCAGCGACGACACCCACCGCGTCAGCGAATGAGGGGTGTGTCAATTTAACGGCCCTGTCTCACTTTCGGTGGTGACGGAGCGTGTCGTTATCCGAGGAGGATGCGGTGGCGAAGAAGGGTGAAGCCTG
>NZ_JBFAKH010000154.1:0-8953 GCF_040655635.1 Streptomyces sp. NPDC050388 | reverse complement strand
GGGAGCGCCGGGACGACATCCATGACGCCTTCCTGCAGTTGGCTGTCTGCCTCATCCTGCACCGGCGCGTCCGAGCACTCTGTTAGGACCTCTAACGCCAACCATCAGCTCATCAGCCTGAACCTAACGCTCACCACAGCGGAGGGGGCTCAAGGAGGCATTGAACAAAAGGCGCAGCAGACAGGCGCACGTGTCCGGGTTGAGGAAGACGACTTTTAGGTGCCGCGGAGAGGACGTGCGGATAGTCCGGCACAAGCATGAGACCGACGGCTCACTTCTGCTCGAGCGCGGAGGTGAGCCGCTGGAGTTCCAGCGCCATGGGAGGCACTACATGGGTCTGGTCGTGTCCTTTCCGCGCGAGAGGGTCGTGAACGGAGCAATGGTGAGCCCTGCCGCCCGGAGGGCCCAGACCGGGACGTCCGCGATCCACTCGACCGCCGCGGCCAGGGACTTCGCGCCGGCCGGCACGCCCGCGGCCACGGCGGCCAGGACGGGCACCAACGGGAAACGTCGCCCGCGCCGATTACGTGGATCGGGCAGACCAGCAAGGAACCGGGCCAGGCGGGCGGCGTCCGGCAGCGGCCGCGATGATTCAGAGGCCGCGGTGATTCGGCATGAGCCAGTTGCTCCAAGTCTGACGACATGCGAGAGGCTGAGACAGCAGGCACGGGTCTTCGGTTGTGGTCACGTGAACTCGACACTCACATGATCACCGAACCCGTGCCTGCACCCGTTCCCGGCCCCGCACCCACCGGACATGACGGCTGATCAGTGGACGATCCCGCTCAACCCGCGAACATGCAAAGTCCCTGACATGGGGCACCACCACCTTTGCCGTGCGAGGCGTTGTCAGTGGCATACGCCAGACTCGGAACACGGCACCCGCCAGTTCCACCCGGCTCACCAACAGCAAGGGAACTCCATGGCTCACCTGCACAAGCAGTTCGACGAACTGCTTAAGCTCATCAACGTCAATGCTGACGTACTATCAGCCACTCGTGATCGCCTTGCGCTCGCCAGGAAGATCGCGGAGAAGCATCCAGAAGGTCGGAGGTCGTATAGCTCGGGCTCCATCCCCGCCAACACCCACATCCAGCCGCACTCGGGTTCCGTCAGTGATGGAGACGGCGGCATCATCCTGGACCGGGTGAAGCACCCCGCTCTCGGCCCCGACGGTGAGGGGAAGGCGCCCCACGCAATCACCAACGAACTCGTTGACTTCATCGGCCCTCAGATCAGGGATGAGTATCCCAAGGCGCGCGTCCACAAGTCGCGTCGCGGCCTCAAGATCTACTTCTGTTCGCCGGTCAACGATGTAGATGTCACCGTCGATCTCATTGTGGCTCTACAGCGGCGCGACGGTCGCGGCCTGTGGATACCTGACCTCGACAAGCCGGCCAGCTCCAAGAACGCGTGGAGCAAGAGTGATCCGATCGGCCATGTGGAACTGCTGGGTTCGGGTGTCGAGTCCCTTCGCCGTACCCGGCGGAGAGCAATCCGCCTCCTCAAGGCATGGAACGCTCAGGCGTCAAAGCCAGGGTTCTCCTCCCACAACCTGTCGGTGTGGGCATACGAGTTCATCACCGAGGGCACCGGGCTCGTCGGCGCGGTCCACACGGTTCTCGAGCAAGCTTCAAAGCGCCTCCAAGAGAACAAGCCGACGAAGGACCCTCGCCGTGTCTCCCCTGACCTCAAGCCGCTGATTCCCCACGAGGATGCAGAGCGGCGTCTCCGAATCGCCGCCCGGGACCTCGGAAAGGCGATCGCCGACCCCGACGACATCGAAGTCGTTCAGCAGGTCCTCGAAAAGCTCTTCCCCAAGACCATGAGCGAGGCCGCCAACCGCTTCTCCGCCGATCCCCAAATTCGCACCACCAACCAGCTCGGCTTCGCAGGTCCGAGCCTGGCCATACCGAAGGTCCGTTCTTGGAAGCAGTCCTAGGTACATGGGCAGACTACAGAGCGCCAATCGGCCTTGGTTCGCACGCCCCCTTGCCCGCACGAGGCTCCTCGACGAGATGCGCTCAACCGGGCTCGATGTTCGCGAGATTGAGAAGCCAGTCGCCTTCGAAGAAGGTCTCAACCTGCTGGTCTACCCCCATATCCGAATCCTGCCGGGCCACAGTCTCCGCATCGCCTTCTCTCCACAGGATCCCGACGTACCACGCGTCCACGCCGACGGGCCTGATTGCCCCGCTCACCGCAACCCTGACGGTTCCCTGTGCCTCTGGTACCCAAAGGATTCCACCGCGCGCCGTTGGCGCCCCGGTGACGGCGGCGTGAAGCTGCTCGCCATCATCGTGCGTCACCTGTGCTGGGAGGCCGAATACCAGCGCACCGGCTCATGGCCCGGGTTCGAGGCGCCGCACGGATATACCTCTCCCGGACTCGATGAAAAGGACAACGTCATTGGCTGAGGCGTTCAAGACCTTCGCCCCCTACGCGACAGTGCTTGCCGCGCTCGTCACTGGCCTCGTGGTCATCCTCCAGTGGCGAGCCGGCCGTCGCGCCCAACAGCAAGACCGGAAGCAAGAACTCTTCGCCGCCGCCTACGAGACCTGCATCGAGTACGCCGAGATGCCCTATGCCGTACGCCGCCGTCGCACGGATGCGGAGGCAGATGAGCGCATACGCCTTTCGGAGCAGCTGAGAGAGATTCAGATCAAGCTTGCCAGATACGAGGCATGGGTCAGATTCGAGTCACCGGATGTAGGGAGCGTATACGCCGACCTCGTCAGGCTGACGAGAGAGGTCGCAGGTCAAAGCATCAAGAGCGCGTGGCTGGGCACTGGGGCGGAAACAGATCCATCCATGATTATTCCATCATCGATCGTCGATCTTGGTGAGCTCGCTGCTCCCCGCGAACGCTATATGGCAGCAGTGGAGGCACACCTACGCCCCCAACCGCGCTTTCGCCTCGGTCGTACTTCCCGCACATCTCCTCCGACGTCTGCAGGGGCTTGATCCGCGGTTGTGACCATCGCGCAGCAGCAGCCTGCCAACGCGCCAGCGGTGCGCGGCCGCCGGGGCGGTGCGCGCTCTGCGCAGCCGGGGCTGCCTGGCTGACTTCGTCCGGTGCGCAACGGGCGGTTTGTTGCGCAGCTTTCGGCCGGAGGGGCTGCGCAACGCTGTGACCTGCTGTGGTCGGGCCTGTGTCCGAGGAGCTGGCGGCCGTGGTCGGGGTGCTGCACGGGCCCGGAGCCGGTTGGTTACGGGTGTCGGGAGTGCGTCCAGCTGACTCTGTGGCCGGGGCCGTGGACGGGTCGCCAGATGGATGCGGCGGGGCCGTGCCGGAGTAGGTCGGTCATTGATGCCGCGAGGACGGGGACGTCGCGTAGGAAGGCAGCGTGCTCCGGCTGCCGGGCGGTGGCGTGTAGGGCGTGGATGCGGGTGTCGACGCCGGCCGGGCCGGTGCCGTCCAGGATGAACAGCAGCCGCGGGAACAGTGGGTAGCGCCGCCGCCAGTCCTCCCTCGCCGGTTCCTGGCCGGCCCGCCGGTGCCGCGCGCCGGGTGGGGGTGCGGGCACGTACTGGTGCAGCCGGGCATAAGCGCTGATCTTCGCGGCCAGGCGCTCGGGGCCCATGGTGGCCCGGTCGACTTCCACGAACGCCCGCAGCATGGTGCCGTCCTCGTCGCCTTCGGCGCCGCGCCGGTAGTAGAGCAGGGCGTCGGGGATGACGGCCTGGCCGCTGCCGAGCGGGTGGTAGACCTCGGGGATCCAGTCCAGCGGCCGGCACACGTCCCCGCGGCGCCGGGCGTCCTGCACGAAGGCCAGCCCGGTCTCCGTCACCGTCAGGGTGTGCCCGACCCGCAGGCGTGCGGCCGTGCGGTCCGCCACTGTCCTCGAGGGCTGCCAGTGGCGCAGCTCGGGCCATTCCGCGGCGACCTGGGCTCCGTACTGGGTGACGAACCAGACTCGCGTCCGGCCGGCCTGCGGCAGCGTGACGCGGTCGATCAGTCCCTCGCCGCGCAGCTTGACCAGCCGCCGCCGGGTCTGCTCGATCCGCACTCCCGGCGCGATCAGCAGGTGCAGCTGCTCGGTGGTGGCCATCCGGTACTGCACCAGCACCGCCACCGCCAACTGGTCCCCGCCGCCCGCATCCACCTTCAGCATGGCCGCGCCTCCCCTGCCGCTCGGTCCCTGCGGCGCCGACCTCTCGCGGCACCGCCGATCCCGTCCACGGCAGCAGTCGGCTCCGACCGGACCGCCGACCGTGAAGGCCCGACCAGGGTCACGATGCGACAACACCGCCCCCGACCAGGCCGAGAACCCCTCCGCAATCCCCGCCGACAACTGCCCGTACCCATACGGCGGCTGGCGGTGTATCCGCAGCTCACCACGCCTGCCCGGTCGTGGTCGGCAGCCCGACATCCCCCTCTGCACACCCCCGCGCTCGCCCCAGAACAGAAAGAAGGAAGGGAAGGGGACGGGCGGGCGGGACGGTGCGGTGTGCGGCCGGGGGATCGGGGCGGGCCTGGTGTGGTGTTGCGCGTCGGCGGGGCCTCCGCGCTCCGCACCGGCCGAGTCGGCGCACCAGCAGGGTGCCGGCTGGGCGCGGCTGCGCGGGCAGACGTCAGGGCGAGGGCCGCGCAGCTTGCGGAGCGGTACCCGCCTCGCCCGCGTCGTCCTGGTCCTGGCCGTGCTCGTACAGGGCGCGGGCCTCGGTCACGGCACGCTGCCAGCCACGCTCACCGCCGCCGTGCTCGCGCGCCAGGCGTGCGGCCATGCCGCGCCGGTACCCGCCGGCCTGCCGGAACTCGGCGAGGACGATGGCGACGGCACGGTCCCGCTGGGCGCGCCCGGAGCCACCGCCCTGGTTACCCCGGCCATCCCCAGGGCGCCGTCCGGCAGCCTGGAGACGGACCCGTACCGACGTCCTCCCGCCAAGCCACCCAGAAGCTCTCTACGGCCGCCTGGTCGTAGTAGTGGGTGCGGCCCAGCGTGCACGCCACCTCCGGGAACCGCCGGTCCCCCGGCTGCTGCTCACGCTGGGCGTACCAGCGGGCCACCGTGGCCACTGCCGCCCCGGTGCGCTCCATGACCCAGGCCCGGCTCACCACCCACCGGCCGCCCTCGATCCGACGCGACGCGCCGTCCTCGCTCATCACCGACACTCCCTCACCCCGTGCGCAGCTGCGATCTCTCGGTTTCGGGACAGTGGGGTGAGAGACAGCGGACCTGGGTGTGTTGATGCTGATCGGTGGTGGTTTAGGGGCGTGGGGCTACTGTCCTGGACGTGAGAGATCCGCGGGGCATCGCTGTCGTGGAGGTGTTATTGATGGTGCTCTTTGACAGCAGTTCCTGCTGACCTGCTGTCCCGAAAAGACCCAAGAGGATACGCTCAATGTCAACTCTGGATGAACTCACCGCGATGATGCCGCCATCGTCGCGGGACGGTGGTCCGCCAGTCCCCTGGGAGGAGCTCGAGGCGTCCTGGGGCGTTCCCTTCCCCAGTGACTATCGCGCCTTCATAGCGACCTACGGCGCCGGCGCGATCGAGGACTATCTGGTGATCCTCGAGCCGGAGCCGTGGGAAGCGCAGAGGATCGGCGACGGAATGTCTCCCGAGACGAAGAATGCGCGTAAGGGCTGGGACGTGGAGTCCACGAAGGCCTTCTCGGTGGTCTCCCCTCCCGTACTCATCGCATGGGGAGTCGACGCGAGCGCGGACATCCTCTGCTGGGATGCCTCGGGCGCGGTCCCGGAGGAATGGCCCGTGCTGGTGTGGAAGCGCGGTTCCCACGAGTGGCGTCGCCACGAGTGCGGCATGGTGGAATTCCTACGCCGCACGCTGCAAGGAGAACTGGACAGCAACCCACTTGGTGACGCCGCTCTCTGGCAAAAGCAGCGCGCTAAATTTCTGAGCACGGAGGAGGAAGACCGACTCCTCGACGAGGGGATAGACCCCTGGGAATGACAGGAGCGAGCGGTTTACTCGACCAGGGCGCGGCGGCTTGCCAGGCTTCTTCGGGCAGGCCGCCGGGAGGCAGCGAACGCGGCCTCGGCCGTCGCCAGCGCGCTCACCAGCCCAGCTCTTGCCCGTCGGCCTTGAACAACCCCGGCAACGTCTCGGCCAGGATCCCGCGCTCGACCAGACGCTTCAGCTTCGACCGCATGCCCGCGACATGACGTGCCTCGGAACCGAGCCCCAGCACCACGCACACCTCCTTGCAGCGCATCGCGGCCCCGGACGTCGCGAACAGGCCGATGATCGCCTGATACTCCGGCGACATCACCGTCCCGTCCGGCTCCGCCTCGGCCGCCGGCAGCGCTTCAGCCGCACCCTTCGAGGCGTCCTTGCCGCCCGCGGCCGTCGACGGCCCGCCGGCCAGGACCTCGTCCACCGTCTCCCGCGTGATCCGTAACCGGAACAGCAACCCCTCCAACCGGGACAATTCCCCGGAGAGCCCGGCGATCTGCTCGCGGAGCCGATCGGCCTCGCCGCGCGCCGCGGCCTCCCTGGCCTCGAGTGCCTCGCTCAACGACGGCACCACACCACCCACCTCGCCCGACGCCCGCCCCCACGGCGGACTCGACGCCGACGACGCTAGAAGTCCGCCAGGCCGACCACACCGGCAAGCCCCCGGAAATCACCCCAACGAGGCACCCCCACAAGATCTGCACCCTTCCGAGATTGGCATGGCCCCTCGCAGGCCCCCAACGCCGCTACGCTGCTGCCCACTCCAGACCGAGCTCGGCCAGCACGGCCCGCTGCTCCGCCGTGAGCTTGTCCCGGCGCTGCTTGGTGTTGGAGATCCATACGCCGAGCTTCACGGTCACCGGCTCCGTCTCGCCGTCGACCGTGATCTGTTCACTGTGCCCGCGTGGTACCGGCCGGTGGGCGCCTTCCCGTTCGACCCACTGCGCGAGGGCGGTCAGGCCGCGCTGGAACGCCGCCTGGGCCTTACTGGAGCCCTTCGCGCGCGCGTGGCTGCCGGGGCGCCAGACGGCGCCTCAAGCGGTTGTACGCCCAGCCTGGACAGCCGTTGCTGCTGCTCGGTCGCCAGCTGCTTCCAGGTGGCCGGCTGTTTCTGCCGCTGAAGCCACCGCCCGATGTCGTCGCCGTCGAACAGCACACCCGGCTCGATGGCCGGCAGGACGCCGTCGGCGTCGACCAGGTCCGCGAGCACGCGGTAATGCCGCTGCCAGTCCAGCGGCCACGGGCAGTTCCAGTCCGGGTCGATCGCCGTCAGCTGCTGCGCGCGCTCCGCCGCCCGCTCCGGATCCTTGCCGAGGCCGCCTCGCCTGCGGAGGTTGGCCATGTGCTGCCCGATGGGCACCATTGCCTCGCCCTCGCCCCCCACCGCGTCCTGCCGCGGGGCAAGGTGCCCGGTGGCGCGCCGGTAGGAGCGCAGCGCGGCGAGCTTGGCCTCCCAGGCCTCTTCGCCCGGCTCCCACACCATCCCGGCCTCGGGGGCGTCCAGGAGCTCCTTGCGCCGCTCCTCGAGTTCTCCGGCCCGCAGGGCCTTTCTCTGCTGGTGGACCCACCGCCCAAGTGGAAACGCCTTGGTCGACCCGACCTCGGTCTCGACGTCATAGGGAACGGCGTGCAGGCCGGTGATCTTGTTCTCGGTCCGCCAGCGGATGAGGGCTTGGTAGCCCTCGAGCCACACCAGGGACTCCGGCCGGTAGACCCGCGTACGGAGGAACGCGGCGATGGTTGCCGCGTCGCGCGGGCTGGAGAAGTGCAGCAGGGCCGATTCGGTGGCAGCCTGTGTGTCGTCCTGCTCCTGGTCCTCGCCGTCACCGTCGCCGCCAGCGCCGATGATCCGTCCGTCCTCGTCGCGCCTCACGTGCACGGTGCGTTGTCCGCTGGTGAGGGCGCGGGAGGCGAGCTGCTCGACCAGGCGTTCATCGTGAGAGCGCAGGCCCTGGAGCACGGCCACAAGGGGGCGGAACGAGGCGGAAGCGACCATGTCGGTCGGGTCCTCGCCGGACTCCAGGAACACCGGCACGATGATCCGCGCCACCTTTGTGGAGCCGTCCCGGTTGAGCCGCAGCGCGCGGCCGATGTTCTGCACGATCTCCACCTGCGAACCGCGGGTGTCCGCGAAGCACACGGCCTCCACGCCCCGCTCACCGGTGATGTCCACGCCCTCCCCGAGCACACGGCAGCTCGCCAGGAACGCGCGGTGCACCCGCCGGCCGGCTGCGTCGACTCCATTGGCGAACTGCCGGATCACTTCGCGGCGTTCGGTGACGAGGTGGTCGCCGCACAGCCACGCCGACCACACCCGGTCTGGGGGGACGTGGCGGCCGGCCTCCAGTTCGTAAAAGGCCGCGTCGATCGACGACCTCGGCAGCTTGTCCGCGGCCGCCAGGTCCTCGCCGGAGGCGTCGGTGCCGTACAGCTCGGCAGCGGTCTCCGGCATCTTCTCCGCGAACGCGGCGGCCTCCTCCACCTTCTGGTGGAACGTCATGACGGTCTTCAGGTTCCACTTCGCCGCGTGCTCCAGGAGCGCGGTCTGCAACAGCGCCAGGCGCCGGCCCCGCTGCGCCTCCTCCGACTCCCCGATCACTGGCGAGGGGTCGCGGATCTCGAGGACATCGATCTCGAACCCGGCGAGGATCTCACGCTCGATCGCCTCCGAGAGCCCGAGCTCGGCGAGCCACGCGCCGTATGTGCCCTCCGGGTCGTCGGCCATGGTCGCGATCTCCGCCTCCTGGCCGTCCGTGCCCTTCTGGGGCCGGGGCGAAGCCAGGATGCGCGGGGTGGCGGTCAGGTAGAGCCGGAAGTCGGCGGGGATCCGCTGGTTGTCGTGGATCGCCGCCCACGGACGACCTAGATCACCTGCCGTACCGTGGGCTTCGTCCACGATGGCGAGCGAAAAACCGTCCATTTGCTGCCCGTACAGGCGCTCCCCGCCCGCCAGAGCGGCCTCCAGCGGCCCGCGCACCTTCCGCCGGCCCAAGGGGTCCTCTGGGTCCTCGCGATCTACGAGAGAGGCGTA
>NZ_JBFAKH010000153.1:0-9178 GCF_040655635.1 Streptomyces sp. NPDC050388 | reverse complement strand
CCTTTTCGGCCCAGCAGCGCATGCCGGCCTCGGCCAGGGCGTCGATGACGCCGCAGGCACGGGCGGGCGCGGACGTCGTGCACAGTGTCGGGCGCTCAGCAGCCCGGACAGGAACCGCAGGGTGGTAGTGGACAGATCGAGTCCCGATGGGCAGGCAAGCACACGAAGCTCCGGGCGGACAGGTTGCTCTTGGTCGACACCCCTCTACCAGGAGCTCCACCTCTTCCCACACCCGACCCCCACGCCAACTCAGCCAGACATCAGCCAGGTTGGAAACAGTTCAGTGAGCAATCGCCGGACTTTTGAGGGACTTGTGGCCGGGCGGCCCCGGCACTTCGGGGCCGCCCGGTCTGCCTGTCACGAGCTGGACGGAGACAGCGCAATCGCGTCGGAAGGCGTGTGCGTGAACTGCTCCCGTAGGACCGGCTTGGCGAGCTTGCCCGAGAAGGTGCGGGGGAGCGGTTGCGCCAGGGCGACCGCGTGCTTGGGCTGCTTGTAGCGGGCGAGGGAGGCTTGTGCGGTCGATGCGAGGCGGCTGGCGACGACCGACGGGTCCTGGTCGGTATGGAAGACGACCATCGGGACCTCGCCCCACCTGTCGTCCGCCACGCCGATGACGGCAAGGTCCACCACCCCCTCCACGGAGCCGAGAACCTTCTCGATCTCGGCGGGGTAGATGTTCAGGCCGCCGGAGATGACCATGTCCTTCCTCCGGTCGACAACCTTGAGGAAGCCGCCGTCGTCCTGCAGGCCCAGGTCGCCAGTGCGCAGCCATCCGTCGACGAGGGTATCGGCAGTCTCCTGGGGACGGTTCCAGTAGCCGTGCATGGTGTGCGAGCCACGGACCAGAATCTCCCCGACCTCGCCGGCCGGGACCGTCTGGCCTTCGGAATCGGCGATGCGGATGGCGGTGCCCACGAGCGGCAACCCGGCGAAACCGGGACGCGTGAGCGCATCCTCGTACCGCATGGTGGAGACCAGTCCCGATGCCTCGGTCAGCCCATAGACCTGCGTCACCGGGATACCGCGTGCCTGGTAGACCTTCAGCAGGTCCGGATTCACCGGGGCGCCGCCCGCTCCTGCGAACTTGAAGTCGGCCAGCCTGCGCCGTCCGAAGCCGGGCAGCGCCGCCATGCGCTCCCAGACCACCGGGACCGTCGTCGTCGCCGTGACCTGGTGCCGCTCCAATGCGTCGAGGCAGCGCTCGGCGTCAAAGTCGCCGGGCAGCACCATCGTCGCGCCTGGGAACACCACCAGTTGCATGAAGACCGAGATGACTGAGCCCGTGTAGACCAGAGGCGCGGCCAGCAGTACGCGGTCGCGCCACGAGATCCCGTGGGTGATCATTTGGGCCTGGCCGGGGGCCAGTACGGAGCGGTGCGTCAGCAGCGCGCCCTTTTGCACTCCCGTGGTGCCGGAGGTGTAGCAGATGAACGCACCGTCGTCCTCGTCGACCTCGGTGATCGGCGCCGTCCCGGACTCCGCCATGAGCAGGTTGTATCCCGGCAGGTCGGACGAATCGGTGGCGAAGATCTCAAAGCCGAGCGCCTTGTGTCCTGGCTCCAGCAGGTGGGCGAGTTCGCCCTCGGTCACCACGACGCGCGGGTCGGCGTCCTGGAGGAGGGGAGCGAGCTCCGGGGCCAGCAGCCGGAAGTTGAGCGGAACGCTGATCGCGCCCAGCTTCAGAGTGGCCAGGATGACATGGGCGAGCTCCGGGCGGTTGCGCATGAGTACGCCCACCCGGTCGCCCTTGCGGACCCCGCGAGCCGCTAGGCCACGGGCGAGGGCGTCGGAGACCGCATCGAGTTCTGCCCAGCTCTGTACGTCGTCACCGAAGATGATCGCCGCGTGGTCGGGACGATTTTTCCCCCAGTAGCGAACGAGATCATTGATGTTCATGCCAGCTTCCCATGTCCCTTGTTCGGTTGCTGTTTTCATGCACACGACGGCAGAGCGCGGTGTTGATCCGTCAGCCCACGACTGACCGCGCCGAGCCTGCGACTCGCCCTGATGAGCAGAAGCTGCTTGGAAGAGGCACGGGTGACCGACGGATACGGGATGCCGGGCCGTGTTCTCCGTGGGCTGTGTGACGCTCGTCAGGACGCGCCGGCGTTGCGTCCGGCAGCCTGCGAGGGTGCTCCCTCGAGGCCCAGCTCGGACAGGGCCGCTTCGTCGTAGCCCGCCACGTCCCGCAGCACCTCCCACGTGTGCGCGCCGAGTCCCGGGGCGAGATCGGCTGCGAAGTCCTCTCCAGCGACACGGACCGGGCTCACCATCAGCTCCAACTCGCCCACGCCGTCGTAGGTGACCGTGTAGGTGTTCCGCCGAGCCTTGAAATGGGGATCCTGGATGAGCTCGTGGACGCTGTTCACCGGTCCGCCGGCGATGTCGTGCGTGAGGAAGAGCTCGGTCCACTCCTCGCGCGTGCGCTCCAGGAAGATGGCGCGCAGTTCGCGCCAGACCGTCTCGGCGCGCCGAGCGGATCCCTCGTCGACGGTGGTCAGGTCGATCTCTAGGAGGTCCGGACGGTCGACGGCATGGCAGAAGTTCCGCCAGAACTTCTCCACGTGGGCGCCGAACAGCATGGCGCCGCCGTCCTGTGTCCGGTACGCCTCCAACCGGGGCCAGTCCGGCAGCCGACCGTCGGGCAGCCAGGCGGAGCGCTGCGTCGTCCGGCCCTCGTTGAGGGCCGCGTCGGTCTCGTCCGGGATCCAGCTGGCTGCCACGTCGATGCCGGCCACCTCGAGCCGTGTCCCTGCCCCGGTGCGGCGGGCGTGGAGAATCCCCGCGAGTATGCCCATCGCTCCGTAGGCGCCCAGTCCGTACATCGCGATCCCCGGTGCGGTCGAGCCCGCGATGCCCTTGTCCGGAGGCGTGCTCGGAGTCGCCACCTCGCGCAGGCCGGCGTAGGCGTCGAAGACAGGTCCGCCACTGCCCAGCCGCCGGTAGGGCCCGTCGCTGCCGAGGCCGGAGACCGTGCAGAAGACGAGCGCCGGGTTGGTCTCCTTCAGTACGTCGTATCCCAGGCCCAGCCATTCGAGATAGCCGGCACGTGTTCCCTCGATCACCGCGTCGCTGACCTTGGCCAGCTCCAGGAAGGCAGCCTTGCCTGCGTCGCTCCGCAAATCGAGCGCCACGCTCTTCTTGCCGCGGTTCCAGCGCAGGTGCATGAAGGCCGGACCGTCGGGTCCGCCCACCGCCAGGGAGCCACCGGTGCGCACGGGATCGCCCACAGGCCCGGTTTCGACCTTGATCACCTCGGCACCGAGATCAGCGAGATGGCCACCGACGGACGAGGGCGCCAGGTGGGCGACCTCCAGGATGCGCACCCCTGCCAACAACGAGTAGCCGCTCATGGGAACCTCCGGGTCGTGAGCCGAGTCATTGTGTGTCCCACGCACAGCCCGGCCCTGATTTCTGGTGAGGTGTGCAGGGGAGAGCCGGACGCCCACGGCATGCTGTCCGGTGCGTCGCGGGGGCAAAGTGTTCGAGAGGGCGGGAGCACGGGATGTGGCGTCCACCGCAGCGCCGTAAATCTAATGGCATTCGCCAAATCGGGCAAGACCTCGTGGGCGTCGAGTGCACCTCACTGCCGCACCCCGTCGGCCCTGACCCTTGTAGCTGACTGGGGAGTTTCTGGGAAAGCGCCTGGTGACGGCCTCCCGTGCCCACGAGGAGGGGATCGGGGTCTCGACCGTTATTAACCTACAGCAATAAGTTTAAAACGCTCGTCTTCCGCGGGTCCCTGTCACAGGACTTACCGGCCCGGCGGGCATGGTCGCGGAACCGTGTGCTCGTGTCGATGCGACTCTGGTCATCGAAGAAGGGAGTGCGGCAAGTGAACCGCCCCGGGTTCGGTAGAGATCTCAGATTGTGGTTGTGACCTGGGGTTCCGTGGATTCCATGTAGTGGTCGGCCTCGTACTCGACGGGTGGAGCGTTGCCTATCTCACCGTGCAGTCTGCGGTGGTTGTACCAGTCGACCCACTCATCGGTGGCCAACTCCACCGGGGAGAGCGATTCCCAAGGCCCTCGCGGTTTGGTCAACTCGGTTTTGTACAGACCGATCGGTGATTCCATCAGGGCGTTGTCGTCGGCGTCGCCGACCGAGCTAATGGAGGCGGCGATGCCGGCAGTGTCCAGATGCTCGGCGGGCTTGAACGATGTGTATCGCGGCCCGGCGTCGGAGTGATGGATCGACGCGCCTGGTCGGATGGGGTATTGGCCGCGGATCAGCCGACGATCCGGCGGAAGAAGGTGTCCACTACGAACGCGACGTGGACGAGGGCGGACCATGCCTTCACGTGGGTGAATTCCGCCACCCAGCACCGGTTCGGAGCGACGGCGACGAAGCTGAGGTCGACCGGATCGGGGGCCCGCTCGGCCTGCCCGCCGGGATCGTGGTGATGACGGGTCTGCCGCGCAACGCGCCCTGGACACCGAGTCCGCGCATCAGGCGCTCGACGGTGCGGCGGGCCACCGCGTGTCCCCGCCGGGTCAGCTCCCATCAGATCTTCCGGGCTCCTTAGGCGCGGTAGTTGGACGTGTAGACCTCCTGGATCCGCTCCTTGAGTTCCTTGTCGCGCACGGAACGGGCGGAGGGGGTTCCGAGGCATTTCTTGTGGGCGTAGTACGTGGAAGGGGCGATCTTGCAGTCGTTCCCGGCCGCGTCCCCGCGTGGTTCTCGTGCTGCTTCAGCCAGTTCCGCGGTGTCTCGCGGGAGCCGATGCCGAGCTTGTCGGCGGCCGCCCTGCAGGGCGGCCGTCTCGTTCGGGTGGTCACCACAGACCTCGGCGACCATGTGCACCGCACGTCGGCGCAGCCAAAGCGGGTAACGGGAAGGTCGTGGCATGACTCGATCCCTTCATGAAATCGAGTCTCCATCCGAGCCGGGGCGGTTCACTGCTCGGGCTGGAGGATGCCATCCGCCACCAGGGCCTCGACCTCCTGATCGGTCAGACCGAGCAGCGAGGCCGCGATCTCCCGGGTGTGTTCGCCCCGCACCGGAGCCGGCAGCAGCGGGGCGGCTGGGACCGATGTGTACGTCCCGACCTGGAGGTTGGCCCGCAGGGGCATCGGCAGAGCGGGGTGCTCGAGGTCCACGAAGGCACCGCGGGCGGTGAGCTGGGCATCGTCGAGCTGGTCGGGGCCGCGGGCCATCAGCCCAGCCGGGACGCCGGCCTGCTGCAAAGCGGCGATCGACTCCTCCCTGTCGCGGCGGATCAGCCACTGGGTGAGCACCCCGGCGGCCGCGGCCCGGTTCCTGAGCCGGCCGGCCACGTTCCCGAGGAGGGGATGGTCGGCGAGTTCCGGTCGGCCCACGACCCGGCACAGCCGTGCCCAGTCGTCGTCGTCGCGCACCGAGACCACGCACCACTCGTCGTCACCGGCGCACGGGAAGACACCCGACGGAGCCTCGGCCAGCGCGATGTTGCCCTCGGGGCCGACCGAGCCTGGCTGCAGCGACTCGGCGGCCAGGTGGCCACCGAGGTGGGTGAGTGCGACGTCGGACTGGGCGAGCTCGATGAGGCAGCCCCGGCCGGACTCCAACCGGGCGATCAGCCCCGCCAGCACCGAGACCGCAGCGACCTGGGCGGCGACGTGGTCGGGGTAGACGGTCGAGCCGTCGGCCGAGCCGTACTCGACGTCCGGGTAGGCCCAGAGCGCCGAGACACCGCACGAAGCACGGACCAGCGGGCCGTAGCCGAGACGCTTGCGCCATTCCCCCACGTTGCCGAACGCGCTCGCGTCGCAGAGTATGATCCGCGGGTTGATCTCGGCCAGGATCTCGTGAGTGAGGCCGAGGCCGGCCAGTGCGCCGGGCTTGAAGTTGGCGACGACCACGTCCGCGGTGGCCACCAGCGAGCGGAAGATCTCGACGCCCCGGGGGCTGCGCAGGTTCAGACCGAGTCCGCGCTTGTTCCGGTTGCCCCAGGCGAACGACGCCGCGAAGGCGCCCTCTCGTCGCGATTGCCGCAGTCCGTCCGGGTAGGCGGCGTTTTCCACCTTGATGACGTCGGCCCCGTTGTCGGCGAACTGGCGACCGAGCTCGGCGCCGAATACGTTGACACCGAGGTCGAGCACCCGCAGACCCGCGAAGGGCCGGTCGCCGTCCACGAGCTCCGGTCCGGCCGGCAGCACGCGCGGGGGCCAGAAGCCGTCGGCACCGAACACCACGTCGTCGTGCTCACCGAGCTCCGGGGACCGGGACCGGTGCCCGGCGCGGACGCCGTCGACGCGTACCTGGCCGGAGGGGACCCGTGCGGTCACCCCGGGCGCGATCTCGACGTCCGTGAGGACGCCGGAGGTGACGAAGTGCGGCACGGTGAGCACGTCGGCGACATCGAGTACCTCAGCGATCGGGATGCCTCGCTCCGCACCCTCCTCGACGAGCTCGGCGCGGGTGTGCCGGTCGAAGAACTCCTGGATCACGGCATTGAGTCGCTCGGCGGCGTGGAAGCGTGCCGGGATGGCGTCGAACTTCGGGTCGGCGAACTCCTCGGGCGAACCCAACCACTCGAACATCGCCCGCCACTGCCGCCGGGAGAGCAGACAGGTACGCACGTGTCCGTCGGCGCAGCGGTAGACCGGGTAGTAGTTGCGCGAGTCGGGCCGACCGCGCGGGAAGGTGTCTGGTCGCGCCGCGGCCGCGGATCCCTGGGTCCCGAAGACCGGGTCGAGACCGTGCACCACGGCCTCATAGGCGGAGACGTCCACGGACTCACCACGGTGCGTTCGACGGGCCTGGTAGTGCGCCAGCAGCGCGGCCCAGGCGACGTGCGCGCCGGTGTGCCCCTCGACCAGACCCACCGGGGGCAGCAGCGGCTCGGCACCCGGGAACCCGGATCGCGACAACACGCCGCCCATCGCGTACAGGACGTGCTCGGTCGCCTGGAGGTCGCGGTAGGGACCGGTCTGTCCAAAGGCGCTCACTTGGACCACGACCAGGCCCGGCACCTCGGCGGTCAGTCGACCGGGCTCCAGACCCGCATCGGCGAGCCGTCCCGGACCCCAGCAGTCGACCAGGATGTCTGCTGCATCGACGAGGTCGCGCAGCTTCGTCATGTCGCAAACGTCCGCGGTGTCCAGCACCACACCGAGCTTGTTCGCGTTGTTCAGGTGCCACGCCCACCGGCTGATGTCACCCATGGGCGTGCGGCGTCGCCCGGCCGCCCCCTCGGGCGGCTCGACCTTCACGACCTCGGCGCCCAGGTCGGCGAGGAGCCGGGTGCCGGAGTCCGCGAGCTCGCCCGCGAGCTCCACGACTCGTAGACCGGCGAGCGGGAGCTTGGCGGCTGCGCTCATGCGGGCTGCCCTGCCTCGGACTCGGCGAGCTTCCGCGCGAGCTGGCGGTGCAGGTGCTGCGGCCCGGCCTCGTTGCGGCCGTAGATGTACACGCCGCTGACCGCGAGGGCGTTGGCCTGGATGGTCTCCTCCATCGGCCAGTCCTCCTTGGTGGCGGCCTCCTCGAGGATCTCCCAGCTCTTCGCGATCCGCTCGGCCATCTTCTCGTCGTAGGTGTCGGGGTCGGCGAGGAAGCGGATGTGGATCGTGCATTCCGACGGCGAGTGGGACGATGGCCACGTCGTCCAGAACTCGATGTGGTGCGGGGTGATCGCGGCGTTGACGTTGGGGAAGACGAACATGCTCGACCCGACGTGCTTGTAGAAGCCCTCGACCTGGTCCTCCTCCCCGGCCTCGACCGCCTTCTCCAGGCGCATCCGCGGGGTGAACGACTGCATGTGCAGGCCGCTGGACTCCACCACGCAGGTGTTGGTCGAGATCAGCTTTCCGACGCCGTGCGGGTGCAAAAACTTCGGGTGCAGGCTGTCCACGGCGCCGTCGACAACGAGCTTCCAGTTCACCGGGACCGTGAACTGCTTGTCCAGCACCAGCAGCGACTTCTCGTAGTTGAACTCCCGGAAGCGTTCCTCCATGTCCGCGCCCAGGTACTCCGCCACGGTCTGCGGCTTCTCCCCAGGGTCCAGCGTGACCCACACCAGGCCGTGTCGCTCCTCGGTGTGCACCTGGGCCAGGCCGTGTTCGAGGCGGTCCAGCGGCTCGAAGAACTGGGCATACGGGATGTGCCGCAGGGAGCCGTCGCGGTCATAGGTCCAGCCGTGGTAGGAGCAGGTGAAGGCCCGCTTCTTTCCCGCCTCGCAAACCTCGACCCGTCCACCGCGGTGCTTGCAGATGTTGATGCTGGCGCCCACGCTGCCATCGTGCTGACGCACGATCAGCAGTGGAGTGCCCAGGACGTCCCGGGTGACGAAGCTGCCCGGATCAGGCAGCTCTGAGTGGTGCGCGACGACCACGGGGACGGTCCGCATCAGCGCCAGCTCCCGGGCCGCATGCTCGTCGTCGGTGAAATGGGACGTCGGGACCCGAAGCTCGCTGTCCGCCAGGTGCGTCGTGTTCTCTTTGAAGTACCGGATCAGCGTCTCGAGCACCTGCTGGTGGTTAGTCAAGGGTCCTCCTAGGAACGAACTCGCTCGAGAGAAATGGTGACGGCTATCTCGGCCAGGCCATCGTAAACCTACGGCCATAAGTTTTACTAGAGGGTCAGGTGTGCAGTGGACGGGGTCGAAGTCGTGGGCGGCCACGGCCGTCGTCCTCGCCGTAAAGCCGGGCGGTCGGCGCCTCGGCGACGAGGGATGTCGGTCACCCCAGGCTCCCTTGCGGCTTGGTAAGGCGCCTGGCGGTTCGGCTAATGAGTGTGATCAGCGGGTGGCCAGGCGGACGGGCACCGGTTCGGTGCTGGTGCGCCGCAACGGTCAACAGGAGATTGTCCCCTGGGCGGCCATGCTGCCATGGCCAATAATCTATAGAAATAAGTTTAAAGTCGACCGGAGAGAAGCATCGCCGGTACCTTGCGCACGGCCCTGGCCGCGTCAGCGAGACGCGTGCAGCCGTCCTCGCAGCGCGGGATGCCGGGGCAGTCCGGCGCAGGTTCGCAAGAGGTACGTCCACCCGTCGGTGCAGATCGTCGGCCGCGAGCGGGCACTCCGGGATCGGCAGCGCCGCCACCGCCGAGTTCTGGGTCGGCGCCCCAGTCCGGGCGTCGGCGGTGGCGCTGCGGCGGTACCCGTGGGCCGGGATCCGCTCTCCGCCCGGCTCGGGGGCGGAGTCCTGGAACCACGCGCCCGAAGCGCCTCGCCCTCGCTGGCAGGCGCCAATGC
>NZ_JBFAKH010000152.1:0-9235 GCF_040655635.1 Streptomyces sp. NPDC050388 | reverse complement strand
GCTGCCCTCGTCCTGCTCCAGCTCGAACACGGTCGCACCGCCTGAACGAAGATCACAAAACGTCACGAGACATTACCGAGAAGAGTTCACTGGGCGTACCGCCCGACACCCGGCCGCCGGGCGATCTTCAGCGCCGTCTCGCATTCTGTTTCGGAGATTGCCTTCGCTGATGAAGGAAAAAGGAGGACTGTCATGGCCAGCAGTACGGAAACCGGTGACATCACCGGCACCAGGGACAAGGACTACAACCTCATCTGGTTCGTCGAGGCCTGTCTGAGCAACGCCCTACGGATGGAGACCTACATCCAGGACGCGGAACGGGAGAACGACACAGAGGTCCTGGAACTGTTCCGCAAGGCCCAGGCCGACAGCCGCAAGGGAGCAGAACTGGGCAAGCAGCTCCTGCGCACCCGGCTCGGCGGCTGACTCAGGCGCCCTGGGGCGGGCCAACGTGACAAGGCCCCCCCGGGCCGACGGGCCTTGTCACGTTGGCTGAGGGGTGATCGTCCAAGGCTGTGTCCGGGGCGCCGACGCCGGGTCTGGGTCGGACATCGGCGGGCTGTGCGGCGGTGCCGGTGATCTGGTGCCGGCCTACCCACCACGGCCTGACCTCAGACCCGAACCGCAAGCCCGCCACGCCCCGACCACGTCATCAGACACCCACACACCCCACTGATCAGGCACGCAGGCTGTGAAGTGGAGTCGCCCGAAGGGATCAGGGGCGCTGCTGATCAGACACTTCCGCGGTGGGGGTCCTGGAGCCGGTCGTCGGCCGGCCCGAGTCCGCTCCCTGGAGCGGTACGTCCGCCCCGGCGCCGACACGGTCGCGGCCCGCGGCGCCGCCTCCGGCCCGGCCGCCCGCCGGAGGGGCTGGCCGCGGTCCACTTCGGCAAGCCTTTGACGGACGCCCCACGAGCCGGTGCTCGGAACTGGGCGTCGCTGCGGGCGGACGCCTTCAGCGGCCGGCGGCAGTGCCGGCACCGGCGCACGACGGGGCCGGCGGGGTTTCGGCCTGCGGTGCCCCCGCAAAGGGACTAGCGTGATCCACAGAGCAGTCGTGGTTCCGAAGTCGTTCGCCCGCGGTCACCTTGCCCGCGGGTGCATTGCTGTGCAGCCCGCTCCGGACCAGGCGATCACCTCCGGACCCGCACCGCGCGGGCCCGAACCCCCTCGAAGGAGACAGGCATGGCCAAGGGCACCGTGAAGTGGTTCAACGCGGAGAAGGGCTTCGGCTTCATCGCCCAGGAGGGCGGCGGCCCGGACGTCTTCGCCCACTACTCCAACATCACCGGGCAGGGCTACCGCGAACTGCAGGAGGGCCAGCACGTGGAGTTCGACATCACCCAAGGCCAGAAGGGCCTTCAGGCGGAGAACATCCGCGTCGTCTGACCCAGCGCCCGAACAGGCCCGGCGCCCTCCACGGTGCCGGGCCTCCGTGTCGGGCCGCGCTCACCCTGACGCCGAGCGCATCCCCACCACCCCGATGCTGCCGGCCCGCTCCCGCCACGCCTCCGTCCGTTCCCTGGAGCGGTACGTCCGCCCCGGCGTCGACGTGGTCGCCCGGCATGTGGCCCAGCGCGACCCGGCCGCCCGCCGCCGAGGCTGAACGCGCAGGGACCCCGGCGGCTGGCCGGGGCCCCTGCGCGTTCACGTGAGGTGTCAGTGGTTGTCGGCGAGTTCGCCGGTGAGCTTGCCGTGGAGGTCGGCACTCGGGTCGTTCAGACCGGTGATCTCGACGGTCTTGCCGCGCTGGGCGTACTTCGTCTCGATCGCGTCCAGGGCGGCGACGGAGGAGGCGTCCCACACGTGGGCGGCGGACAGGTCGATGACGACCCGGTCGGGATCGCCGGCGTAGTCGAACCGGCCGACGAGGTCGTTGGCGGACGCGAAGAACAGTTCGCCCGTCACCCGGTAGACCACGGTGGTGTGGTCGGGGTCGGTGACCGCGGTGACCTCGGCGAGGTGGGCGACGCGCTTGGCGAAGACGACCATCGCGGTGATCGAGCCGACGACGACACCGATGGCGAGGTTGTGGGTGACGACCACGCACGTGACGGTCACCACCATGACGGTGATCTCCCCGGTCGGCATCCGCTTGAGTGTCTTCGGCGCGACGGAGTGCCAGTCGAAGGTCGCGAACGACACCATGACCATCACCGCGACGAGGGCGGCCATGGGGATGTCGGAGACGACCGGGCCGAAGACGATGCACAGCACCATCAGGAAGGAGCCCGCGAGGAACGTCGACAGGCGGGTGCGGGCGCCGGACACCTTCACGTTGATCATCGTCTGGCCGATCATGGCGCAGCCGCCCATGCCGCCGAAGAAGCCGGTGACGATGTTGGCGATGCCCTGGCCGATGGACTCGCGGGTCTTGGAGGAGTGGGTGTCGGTGATGTCGTCGACCAGCTTGGCGGTCATCAGCGACTCCATCAGACCGACCAGCGCCATCGCGAACGCGTACGGGGCGATCGTCGTGAGGGTGTCCAGGGTGAACGGTACGTCCGGCAGGCCCGGCACGGGCAGGGAGGAGGGCAGTTCGCCCTTGTCGCCGACCGTGGGCACGGCGATCCCCGCCGCCATCGTGACGACGGTGAGGATCACGATCGACACCAGCGGGGCCGGGATGACGGTGGTGACCTTCGGGAAGAGCACCATCAGCGCCAGACCGGCGGCGATCAGCGGGTAGACCGGCCAGGGCACGTCGGTCAGCTCCGGTACCTGGGCCATGAAGATGAGGATCGCCAGGGAGTTGACGAAGCCCACCATCACCGAGCGCGGGACGAACCGCATCAGCTTCGCGACCCCGAGTGCGCCCAGGACCACCTGGAAGACGCCGGCCAGGATGACCGCGGCGACGAGGTGGCCGAGGCCGTGCTCGCGGTTCAGTGGCGCGATCACGAGGGCGACGGCGCCGGTGGCGGCGGAGATCATCGCCCGGCGTCCGCCGACGACGGCGATCGTGACGGCCATCGTGAAGGAGGCGAACAAGCCGATCGCCGGATCGACCCCGGCGATGATGGAGAAGGAGATCGCCTCGGGGATCAGGGCGAGCGCGACCACCAGGCCGGCCAGTACCTCGGTGCGCCAGACCTTGGGGTCGCTCAGCCAGTCGGGCTTGAGGCCGCGCAACCGGGTGGTGGGAGCCAGTGCGGAAGAAGACAAGGGAGAAGGAACCTGTCGTGCTCGGGCACACCCCTACGGCAGGCCGGGGCGTGCGGGAGGACGCGGAGGGGCCGGACCAGCACCCCGCGGGGTGGCTCCATGAGCGCGGAGCCGGAAGTCGAGAAGAGGAAGGAGCGGGGTCCGCGCAGACACACGGCCGGGCTCACATCCGGGGGCGAAGCGTCACGGCGGGCAGGCGGTGCCGGGCGTCAGGGGCTCGCGCACGCTTGTCTCCTGCAAGAATCGAAACTTCGCCGGGGGCGGCATCGGCCCCGACACGGCAACGGCGGGACAGCGGCCAGCCACCCTCACCACCAGCAACTCTACCCTAACGTTAGAGTAGAGATTGGCGGCGCCCCCGGGCCGAGACCGCCGACGACGAGAAGGGCCAGAGGATCACGGGCGTGGACAGCAAGCACATGCAGATCGGCGAGGTCGCCGCGCGCACGGAGCTGTCCCTGCGCACCATCCGGCACTACGAGGAGACCGGCCTGGTCGCCCCCTCCACCCGCTCCCAGGGCGGCTTCCGCCTCTACACCGAAGCCGACGTCGTCCGGCTCATGGTCATCCGGCGGATGAAACCGCTCGGCTTCACCCTGGACCAGATGCGCGACCTGCTGGACGCCACCGACCGCCTCGACGCCGGCACCGGCCTCGACGCCGACGAGCGGGACGCCCTGCTGGAGCGCGTACGGACCTACCAGCGGGCCGCCGCCGAGCAGGTGGAGAAACTGCGGGTCCAGCTGGCCCGCGCTGAGGACTTCGCCGCCACCCTGGGCGCCCGACTGGAGCAGAACGCTCCGGCCGCCCGTGTCTAGGAACCACGGGCGTCACGTCTGGGCCGGTACCGCCTCGTCTTGCGGGCTGCGCGGGCCGGGCACCGTCGCGGCCGTGGCGGTCAGGTCCGGCCCCAGGCGGCTGTTCATGTCCAGCTCGAACCGGCCGTAGATCTCCTTATCCGGACACCTTCGAGTGGCTTCTGAAGCGGCGCCGCTACGGGGCGTGCAGGGCTCTGGGCACAATGCCGGTGATTTAGCATGTTTTCCGGCTGATTGAAGTCGCTCTGCTCGGCCCGACCAGCCGGACCGTCGGGGTGTCCGGCCGTGGTGGGCCATGGCGCTCGGCTCGTTTGAGGGCCCAGTTCGACATCTTGCGTTTGATCACGCGGGGGTTGGAGCGCAACCGCCTTGCGGGCAGCAGCCATTCGGCGATCTCACGCAGGCTCTGGGCGATGGACCGGGCCAGTCGCGAGGGGGGAAAGCACCGCCTGCCCGGTGACGCGGCGGCGGACGACGCGAAGAGTGCGGGTGAAGGAGATCCGGTCGGGATCGTGCCCGGCCTTGAGGGCGGCCCGGTGCATCAGGTCCCGCAGCGCGTGGTGGACCAGCAGGAACGCGGGCGTTGTCACGTTGGTGAGTGCGTGGGTGTCTGACGGCGCGTTGGGGCGTGGTGAGGGCCGGGGTTCGGGCCGGTGTTCAGCCCTGGGTGGGCAGGCCGATGTTCTTGGTGATGTGGTCCCAGAGGGTGAACCGGATGGTCATCTCGAAACGGTGTTCGGCGGCGGTCATCAGGTGTCGGCGGGGTCGGAAATGAGGTGAGATGCCGCTGAACGCGGCCAGGAACCGCTCGGCTCCACCGATGCTGCGGAAGCCCTTCGTGGCCCGTTCGCGCTGCCGCGTGGGCTGGTGGGAGTTCTCGGCCCGGTCGTTCAAGCCCCTATGGGAGCGGTGCTCGACCGGGGGCATCAGCTCCCGGTGGGCGGTGCCGTAGGAGCGGAGCTTGTCGGTGACCATGACCCCGGGCACCCGCTGCTGCCTCCTCATGGGCTTGGCCAGGAACCGCTTGGCGGCCTTGGCGTCCCGCCTCGGCTGGACCAGGATGTCCAGCACGGTGCCGTCCCGGTCGACGGCCCGCCACAGATACTGCCGCACACCGTTGATCTTGACGAACACTTCGTCGAGATGCCACGTGTCGCCGGGCCGGGGCCGACGGCGGCGCAGTCCGTCGGCATAGGCCTGGCCGAACGTGGCGCACCAACGGCGCACGGTCTCGTGGGAGGCAAGCACGCCGCGCTGGAGCATGAGCTCTTCGACCTCGCGGAACGACAGCGGGAAGCGGAAGCACCGCCACACGCAGTAAGAGATCACCTCGGCCGGATACCGAGGCCCCCTGTACGACGGCGCACTGTCCACCGAGGATCCCTCCCAGCCTGATCAACCCGGAGATCATCCCACCCGGTCAACCAACGTGACAGCGCCCATAAGCGGCATGGTGCTCGGCGTGGTGCAGCTCCAGGATCTCCGGCGTGATGGCCGGAGCGAGAGCGGAGTAGTCGTACGGCAGGTCCGGAAGCGCGTAGGCGCCCATCAGGCACAGCCCCTTTCCAGGTGGTGATCGCCGGAAGCCGGCTCGCCCTTATTACGACCTGGCTGCAACAGCTACCTAGGTGCATCAACACGGCATGGCGGGGTCGGCCTGTCAGCTTTCGGCAGCACGGCACCATGAACGGTGCGTCCTTCCCGAGAGGTGATCGTCTTCTCGCCCGACACCCGCCGGTCCCGGCCGGCCCCGTCTCCGCGCCGCAGGGCCGCGCCCACTCCCCCGGGCCGCCTCCCGGCCTCGGGGAACACGGGACCGCGCTCCCTCAGCGACCAGGCCCTCCGGCTCCTCACGGAGGGCGGGGACGAGGATGAAGCGGGCGGTGTGATACTTCGTCGCGGTCTTCCCGCCGCGGGTGCGGCACGGAATCCCGGCGGGGCCTCACGCTTCGGACCGGAACGTTCTACCGCGTGTGCGGCTTGATCGGGCGCCAAGTCCACCCCGGCAGCGGGTCAGGACTGTCGCGCGGAACGCCGGGGTTTTGAGAGGTTTTCTGCGAACAGCGACCTGCGGAACGTGATCGTTCCCGGCCTCTCGCGGAACTCGCGCAACCGGCCATCGGTGAGAGCGACGGCGCCCGCTCCCCTACAGACCGGCGGGCGCCTCTGCGGTGGCGACTGCGGGGGTGTCGCGGATTCCCATGCGCAGGTGCTCGACGTGGTAGAGCGCCTGGTCGAGGAGCTCGGCGACGTGGTTGTCGTAGAGGGCGTAGACGATCGAGCGCCCGTGGCGTTCACCGGTGACCAGGCCGAGGTTGCGCAGCAGGCGCAGCTGGTGGGAGCAGGCGGAGGCTTCCATGCCGACGGCGTCGGCGAGGTCGCCGACCGAGCAGGGGCCTTCCTGGAGCCGGGCCAGGATGTACAGCCGCGAGGGGGTGGCGAGGGCCTGGAGGGTGGCGGCGACGTCGGTTGCCCCCGCCGCGTCCAGTCGCTCGCGCGGGGTGGCGTTGTTCCTGTCGTCGGCTCCGTGACCCATGGCACCCATCCTAGCGATGACACATGAAGATCTGTTCAAATATTCCTGTATGGTGAGGTCGTTGCCCCGCCCACCCGCGAAGGGTTGCTCCGTCATGTCCCCTGTCCTGGACCAGCGGCCCGCGCCGGCCACCGCCGGGCCGCGTCCCGCCCCGCCGCGGCGCCGCACCCGCATCCTGGCGCTGCCGGAGGCCCGGTGGGCGCTCGCGGCGCTGGTGCTGTTCCTGCTCGCCCTCCCGCTGTACCTGCTGGACGGTCCGGCCTGGCTGTGGGGGACGCTGTTCGCCGCCACCTACATCACCGGCGGCTGGGAACCGGGCTGGGAGGGGCTGAAGGCCCTCAAGGACAAGACGCTGGATGTGGACCTGCTGATGGTCGTCGCGGCGCTCGGCGCCGCCGCGATCGGCCAGATCCTGGACGGTGCACTGCTGATCGTCATCTTCGCCACCTCCGGCGCCCTGGAGGCGGTCGCCACCGCCCGCACCGCGGACTCCGTGCGCGGCCTGCTCGACCTCGCCCCCTCCACCGCGACAAGGCTCCTGCCCGACGGCACCGAGGAAAGCGTCGACGCCGCACAGCTGAAGGTCGGGGACACGATCCTGGTGAGGCCCGGCGAGCGGGTCGGCGGTGACGGCCAGGTCCTCGCCGGAGCCAGCGACGTCGACCAGGCCACCATCACCGGCGAACCGCTGCCGGTGGCCAAGCAGGCCGGGGACGAAGTGTTCGCCGGCACCGTCAACGGCACCGGCGCCCTGCGCGTGCGCATCGAGCGCGACCCGGCGGACTCGGTGATCGCCCGGATCGTGGCGATGGTCGAGGAAGCCTCCGAGACCAAGGCCCCCACCCAGCTGTTCATCGAGAAGATCGAGCAGCGCTACTCGATCGGCATGGTCATCGCGACCCTGGCCGTCTTCTCCGTCCCGCTCGCCTTCGGCGACGAGTTGCAGCCGGCCCTGCTGCGGGCAATGACGTTCATGATCGTCGCCTCGCCGTGCGCGGTCGTGCTCTCCACGATGCCGCCACTGCTGTCCGCGATCGCCAACGCCGGACGCCACGGCGTCCTCGCGAAGTCCGCCGTCGTGATGGAACGCCTCGGCCAGATCGACACCGTCGCCCTCGACAAGACCGGCACCCTCACCGAGGGCGCCCCACACGTCACCGACATCCGCCCGCTGCCCGGCAGTGCCCTGACCGAGGACGAGGTGCTCGCCCTCGCCGCCTCGGCCGAACACCCCAGCGAGCACCCGCTGGCACGCGCCGTCGTGGACGCCGCCCGCGAACGCGGTCTGGTTCTTGCCGACGCCGACGGCTTCGCCTCCGTCCCCGGCCAGGGCGTCACCGCCACCGTCGCCGGCCACACCGTCCAGGTCGGCTCCCCCACCCGGCTGCTGCCCGCCGACGCCGACCCGGCCCACCAGAAGGTGGTGCGGGAGCTGGAGGAAGCCGGGCGTACCGCGGTGGCGGTGCTGCGCGACGGCACACCGGTGGGGGTGCTGGGGATCGCCGACCGGCTGAGGCCGGACGCCGTCGCCACCGTAGCCGCACTCACCCGCCTGACCGGCCGCACCCCGGTGCTGCTGACCGGCGACAACGAGCGCGCCGCGCGGCACCTGGCAGCCGAGGTCGGCATCACCGACGTCCGCGCCGGGCTGCTGCCCCAGGACAAGGTGGCCGCCGTCAAGGAGTGGGAGGCCGAGGGACGGCGGGTGCTGGTCGTCGGCGACGGCGTCAACGACGCACCCGCGCTGGCCGCCGCCCACTCCGGCATCGCCATGGGCAAGGCCGGCTCCGACCTCGCCCTGGAGACCGCCGACGCCGTCGTGGTCCGCGACGAGCTGGCCACCATCCCCACCGTCGTGCACCTCTCGCGCACCGCCCGCCGCCTGGTCCTCCAGAACCTGGCCATCGCCGGGGTGTTCATCACCGCCCTGGTCGCCTGGGACCTGCTCGGCACCCTCCCGCTGCCCCTCGGCGTCGCCGGACACGAGGGCTCCACCGTCCTCGTCGGCCTCAACGGCCTGCGCCTGCTGCGCGAGGCCGCCTGGACCAACCCCGCCAAGGACACCGCATGAGCAAACGCACCCGCCGTGCCGCCCCCGCAACGGGAGCGGCACGGCCCACCGTCACCGTCTGCCGCGGCTGCTGCTGCGGCACCCCCAAGATCGGCGGCCTCGACCACACGGCCCAACTGCGCGACCTGCGCCAGGCCGTGGACGGCGCCGCGACCGTACGAGTCACCAACTGCCTCGACGCCTGCGAACGCGCCAACGTCATCGTCGTCCAGCCCTCCACGGCCGGCCGCAAGGCCGGCGGGCGCCCCGTCTGGCTCGGCCTGGTCAACGACCCCGACGCCACCACCGACATCACCACCTGGATCAAGGGCGGCGGCCCCGGCCTGGCCGACCCGCCCGGCATCCTCGACCTCTACACCTTCCAGCCCTCCCGCCGTATCCGGCACGAACTCGAAGACTGACCCGCCCGCCGCCAAACGCAGCGGCAGGCACCCCTCATTCCGGCGTCGCCAGCCTGCTCACCACAGCGTCAGCACGGAGCCGGAACTCGGCCCCACGACACCCGACACACCGCCAGACACTCACACCCTCAATAACGTGACAGCGCCGTCCCACCTCGTCCACCGGCTGCGGCGCCGGCCGTCCGCCGCCGACGTGGCGCTTCTCGGGGTGCAGCTGTGCTCCGCGGTCCACTACCTCCACGGT
>NZ_JBFAKH010000151.1:0-9331 GCF_040655635.1 Streptomyces sp. NPDC050388 | reverse complement strand
CCAGATGCACGGACGAGCAGGCTTCACCCTTCTTCGCCACCGCATCCTCCTCGGATAACGACACGCTCCGTCACCACCGAAAGTGAGACAGGGCCGTTAAATTGACACACCCGCTTCCGCAGCGCGGCCCGCTGTTCTTGGCTGAGTTTGTCACGGCGGGGTCTTGGTGTTGGAGACCCATACGCCCGGCTGGATGGTCACCGGCTCGGTCTCGCCGTCGGCGCAGTTCGCTGTCACGTCGGCCTCGATGATCCGGAAGGTGCGGCCGCGCAGCCGGGTCAGGTAGGAACCGTCCGGCAGTACGGAGATCACGGCCGGGCGGCGGTGGTAGGTGAGCCGTGTCAGGAGCTGGGCACCGGTGTCGGCGACGTCGTTCAAGAACTCGTCGCCGGAGAAGTTCCGGTCGGTGAGCAGCAGCATGCTTGGTGTTGTCAACTTGGCTGACACGTCGAGTGCCTGGGACGATTCTCGAGTCCTTGGCCGTCGGGAGGGGTGCCGTGTCACCGGCGGACAAGGGGTACCGGTTCCCGGCGGAAATCGCCGCTCACTGCGTGTGGCTCTACCACCGCTTCCCCCTGAGCTATCGCGAGGCGGAGGAACTGATGCTCGCCCGGGGTGTGACCGTCTCCTACGAGACGATCCGGCAGTGGTACGTGAAGTTCGGCCCGGCCTATGCCCGCGAGCTGCGGCGGCGCCGACCCCTGGCCGGGGACGCATGGCATCCGGAGGAGGTCTTCACCAAGGTGAACGGCGAGCGGCAGTACCTGTGGCGGGCGGTCGACCAGGACGGCAACGTCCTGGATATCCTCGTCCAGAGCACCCGGGACACCCAGGCCGCCAAGCGATTCCTGACCAAGCTGATGAAGAAGCAGTGCCGAGTGCCGCGCGTGCTGGTCACCGACAAGCTCCGCGGCTACGGCGTCACCCACCGTGAGCTGATGCGGTCGGTGGAGCACCGGCAGTCGAAGTATCTGAACACCCGGGCGGAAAACTCCCACCACCCGACGCGGCAACGCCAACGCGCCGTGAAAGGGTTCCGCTCCGCGGGCGGAGCCCAGCGCTTCCCGTCGGTCTTCAGCGCTTTTTCACCGCGCTTCCGGCCCGCCGTCACCACCTCACCGCCCCTGACTACCGCGCCGGGATGACCCGCCGCTTCACCACCTGGAACGACGTCACTGACCTGCCCACACCAGCCTGACCACAGCACCACCCCCGCTCCCGCCCGGCCCCGACCCGCCCGGCCCCGGATCACCCCCCAAGTTGACAACGCCATTCGTGGTCATGCATCGGGCTGTGCCTCTCATCCGGCGCGGTCAGGAGACGGCCTTGTCGAGGATGTCGGCGAGTTCGGCGGGCGCGGACAGCATCGGCCAGTGCCCGGTGGGCAGGTCGAAGCGCCGCCACGGCGGCTGGTTCAGATAGGCCAGCATCGGCACCCCGGCATTCAGCAGCCCCGTGAAGTCATTGCACGCGATCAGGACACGGTCCACACCGGGACCGGGCTCGGCCGGGCCGTCGAGACGCTGAGTGAAGGCGCCAAATGGCTGAGGGGTGGCACGCGAGCGCAGAGCGTCCCGCTGGCCCTCATCGAGCCCGTCGAGGCTGCTGGACAAGCCCAGGACCTCAAACGGCGGCATCGGTAGCCGCCACCCGTCGCCAGACGCGTCGACCTGCCGGCGCAGCTGGTCCGCTGCCTGCGGTGGCATGAGGTCGAGCATGCACATGCCTGCGGCGAACGGGGCGCTGTCCACGTAGATCACGCGCTCCAGCCGGTCGCCGAGACGTCCGGCTGCCCCGGTGACCGGGGCAGCCGCATAGCTGTGGGCGACCAGCGTGACGTCGCGCAGATCGTTCCGCTCGATGAAGCCGGCGATGTCAGCGATATGCGCATCCAGGTCCGTCTCGGGTCCGCCCTGGTCGGCGTGTTCGGCCAGGCCGGTCAGTGTCAGCGGCAGCGCCGTGTGGCCGCGCTCCTGCAGAGCGCGGGCGGTGTCTTCCCAGGCCCACGCCCCGAGCCAGGCGCCGGGAACGAGTACGAAGGTGGCCATGTGATCTCCCAGAAGTAGGTGCTGCGGGGAGCGTAAAGTTGATACAGGACAGAATCCGCCCTGAAATGCCGAGTGATCCATGTCGCATCCCCTGACCCGTGTGCTGACCCTGCTGGAACTCCTCCAGTCCAACGCCCGGCTCACCGGGGCGGAGCTGGCCGACCGCCTGGACACCGACGTCCGCACCGTGCGCCGCTACACGGCCCACCTACGCGACTTGGGCATCCCCGTGGAGGCCGAACGCGGCCGCTACGGCGGCTACCGACTGGCCCGCGGCTACCGCATGCCACCTCTGGTCCTCACCAATGACGAGGCCCTCGCCGTCGTTCTTGGCCTGCTCGCCGCAGAGCGTCTGGGCATGGGCACTGCCGCGCCGGCCAATGCCGGTGCCCTGGCCAAGATCGAGCGGGTGCTCCCGCACGCCCTGCGCGAACCGCTCGCCGACATGCGGGAGACCCTGTCCTTCACCGCCAACGCCGTGATCGGGCAGGCACCCGGAACCAGCGTCCTGCTGGCACTGGCCCAGGCCTCCCGCGCCCACACGACCGTCGGCATCCACCACCAGTCCTGGCGCCAGGAACACACCGAACGCGACATCGACCCCTACGGCGTGGTCTTCCACACCGGCCGCTGGTACGTCGTCGGCCACGACCACCTCCGCGACAGCCTGCGTACCTTCCGCATCGACCGCATCACCTCCGTCACCCCCCGAGCCGACCGCTTCACCGCACCCGACGGCTTCGACCCCGTCGCCCACCTGACCTCGACCCTCGCCCAGGGGCCCTACCGCTGGCGGGTCGAGGTGACGATCCATGGCCCCCTCGATGAGATCGCCCGCCGGCTGCCTCGCTCAGCGGTGACCCTCACCGCCCAGCCCACCGGCGTCCTGATGCACGCGTGGGCAGAACGGCTGGACGGCATGGCCCACATGCTCGCCTCCCTGGAGTGGCCCTTCACCATTCACCATCCCGACGAACTACGGCAGGCGCTCAAGGATCTGGCCGCCCAGCTCACCGCGGCCGCCCAGCGAGGACCGGAAGAACTACCGCAGTAAATACCGGATTTACTGCGGCGGAGCCTCTACCGTGATCATCGCGACCTGCGGCGGGAGTTTCTCGCCACCAGGGTGAGGTGTACGCATGTACTGCGACGGCGAGCCCGGGAGGAGTGGGCGGGTGTCGATCGAACCGGTGACCGAACTCGGGAGCGGGGGCGCGTTGCGTGTGCCGCGCGCCCGGGTGGTGCCCCTGTCCGCCCCTCCGGCCACGTACACCGCGGCGGCCGAGCGGTACCTCACCGGAGCCGGGATCGCGAAGTCCTCCGCGCGGATCTACCGGATCTCGCTGACGACGTGGGGGTGGATGGTCGCCGGGCAGCCGGCGCCGACCGGCTGGGCCCGCCGGGGCGCGAAGCCGCCCGCCGTCCCCGTCTCCGTCATCGACGCCCCGGCGCTGCCGCAGGTGCTGGCCGAGCTGGCCGCCGCGCGGGCGGACGAGATGGACGCCGACACCGTCAACTGGGAGCTGTCCATCGCGCGCAGGGCGATCGGCTGGTGGCAGCGCCAGGGCTGGATCGAGGGCGATCCGACGATCGGCATCGAGCGGCGCCCAGCCCCGCCGGACCGCACCAAGGCCCTGGCCGCGAACCAGATCGCCGCCCTGTGGCGGCTGGACGCGCCGCTGCGGGAGAAGACCTTCTGGAAGATGCTCTACGAATCAGCGGCCCGAGCCGACGAGGTGCGGTGCCTGAACGTGGAGGACCTGTACCCGCAGGACAAGCGTGGCAAGATCACCGCCAAGGGCGGGGCGACGGAGTGGATCCACTGGCAGTCCGGCACCGCCCAGCTCCTGCCCCGCCTGATCGCCGGCCGCACCCGCGGGCCGCTGTTCCTCACCGGGCGCAGGGCCCCGGCCGGGACGCCGACGCTGGAGGTGTGCCCGGAGACCGGTCGGGCCCGGCTCTCCTACCGCAGGGCGGAGGAGATCTTCGAGGAGTCCACCCGGCTGCCGGCCAACCCGCTCGCCCGGCCCGAGGACATCAAGGACCTGGAGGGGTGGACACTGCACCGGCTGAGGCACAGTGCGTTGACGCACGACGCGGAGAACGGCACGTCCACGCCGATGCTGCCGGCCCGCTCCCGCCACGCCTCCGTACGGTCCCTGGAACGCTACGCCCGCCCCGGAGTCGACGCGGTCGCCCGGCACGTCGCTGAGCACGACCCCGCCGCTCGCCGTCGGGGTTGATCACAGCGGCCTGCGGCACGTTTCCGGCGTATTCCGGTTGGCCTCCATGGCGGGTTCGGCCGCACCGGTTGCTTCAGTGTTCGGTCGCTGCGGCGTTCTGCCGACCCTTGGCCGTGGGCGGGCTGGGTCAGCGTTTGACGCGGTTACGGACGGCCAGGACCGCCAGGCCCCGGGAGCCTCTGGGGATGCGACTCCAGCGAAGGCCGCGAGCCATCCGACCCGCAGCCAGGACCAGTTGGTCACTTGAACTCCTTTACGATGCTCTGGGCTGTTCAGTCGTAGGTTCATCCGGGGCGGTAGCTGTCGTAGAGGGGGCAAGGAGCCATGGGAGAACCCGTGCACATCGCTCTCGAAGGCGATGTTGTCGCGATATGTGACGCGCCGATCCATCGTTCGGCGCCCAGGGTGGAGGAGCCAGAGCAAACGACCTGTGCGGCCTGTATCGACATCTGCATCGAGGGGTGGGCCGCCGCACAGGAAGATCATCCAGCCGGTGCACGCCCCGTGCCCACGTACCAGCAGTCTTGGATGCGACGCATACACCCGCCCCCCTGGCGGCGCCACGACTGGCTGATGGCCGCAGTGGGAGCGGGCTTGGGGTTGGCGATCGTGAGCAGCGTGTACGCGTTCTCCGGCGGACAGGAAGACGGGCCGGTGACAGCCTCAGTCGTCGACTGCTCACAAACCCAGCTGTACCAACCCGAGGGAAGTTCTTCGATGCTGCCCGGCCGCGTCGCCCAGATCCGGTTCGTGAACAACGGAGATAAGGAAGAGACGTTCTCGCCGCAGGTTGACGGCGTGACGCTTGTGGGCGGGAACGGCAGACCGGCAAGGTTCACCCTCGCCGCGCACGAGTCGAAGACCATCAACTACCCCATGAATCCGGAGAGGTACGGCAACAGCGAGGGGGCTGCTACGCCTTGGACGCCAAAGCTGCGCGGTGATGACCTGACACCTCACCCCTCGGGCGCTCCGTACGGTCGGATCACCATCAGTGCTACCCCCGAGCCCCTGGGGTAGCGGGCCAGGGGCTCGGGGCACTCCCCACATACGCTGTCGCCACGGAACTGAGACCCTGAAGCTGGAGACGGCATGTCCTTGACGTGGCTGGAGACGGAGGGCAGCCCGTTCATCGTGGTTCCACGCTCCGCGCTGCCGCACCGGGCCCGTCGGTGAACAAACAGTTCGTCGGTACCGCTCTGGACTGTGGTGGTACGGCTGGGAAGCATCCACTTGTTCCCCGACAGGCCCCTGGTCGGGAACGGAGGGCGATTACGACCGGGCCTGCGAGGTGATGGATCTCGTTGGAGTCCTCGCACTGCCTGACGGAGCCGAGGCGCTCGTCTTCGGGGACGAACCTCTCTCCACCGCCTACCTTCCTGAGGACGCATGAAGCCAGCCGGAACCTGGTCGTCCCTGTCACCGTGGTGGCGGAAGCCTGCTATCTGATCGAGCGGTCCGGCGGCGGAGGCCGTGTACCTCAAGGATCTGGCGGCCGGCGCGTTCGGCACGGTCACCAGCCTGATGCCGGAAGACCTGCAGCGCATGGCGGAGCTGGTCCGCCAATACGCCCGTCTGCCGCTGGGCGGCACCGACACCTCGGTCGTCGCGGTCGCCGAGCGGGTCAAGACGCTGCGCGTCACCACGCTCGACCGGCGCCACTTCACTGTGGTGCGTACTCAGCGCGGGGAGGCGTTCACGCTCTACCCGGCGTGACTGTTACCTCCTGGCCTGACCTGCGGTGACTTGCGTGAAAGTCCCAACTCTTTTGCCACGGAACGGATTTGGTGGCACAGGACTGCCAGTGGCGGGGTTACCTTCATGGATATGCGCGCCCCCGGTCGGTGGCGCGTCCGGTTCGCTGACCGGAATTTCTCTTCCAGAGGGGTGTGCGAGGTACCCCTCATCCCCGACAAGGAGTCGAAAGGCACATGGTGGATTCATTACTGGCGGGCAAGAGCGCGCTCATCACCGGTGCGGCGCAGGGCATCGGCGCCGCGATCGCGCAGTTGTTCGCCGCGCAGGGCGCCAAGGTTGTGATCGCCGACATCAACGAGGACGGCGGGAAGGAAACGGCCGCCACGATCACCAAGGACGGCGGGGAAGCGCAGTTCGTTCGGGCGGACGTCACCTCGGCGGCCGACCTCGAGGCGGCGGTCCAGGCGACCGTTGCCGCCTACGGCAGGCTGGACATCGCGATCAACAACGCGGGCATCGAGGAACAGGGCGGCGCGCCGCTGCACGAGCTCACCGAAGAGACGTGGGACAAGTCGGTTTCGGTGAACCTCAAGGGTGTCTGGCTGTCCATGAAGGCCGAGATCACCCAGATGCTGGCCCAGGGCGGGGGCACGATCGTAAACATGGCTTCCATCGCCGGGATGGTCGGCCTGCCGCTGGGCATCGCTGACTACTCGGCGGCCAAGGGTGGCGTGGTCGCCCTGACGCGCACGGCGGCCATCGAGTACGTCAAGCAGGGCATCCGCGTCAACGCCGTGTGCCCGGGTGTCGTCCGCACCGCGCTGCTCGACCAGGCGATCAACGCCGGCATGTTCACCGAACCGGAGGCGGCCGCACTGCACCCGACCGGCGTGCTGATCAATCCCGAGGACGTCGCCCAGACGTTCCTGTACCTGGCCTCCGACGTGTCGAAGCACATCACCGGGCACGCCCTGCCGGTCGACGCGGGCATGGCGGCTGGCTGACGCCTGCCCCGGCGCTGGAAATGGGCCCTCGTTTGAGGGCCCAT
This sequence comes from Streptomyces sp. NPDC050388, assembly GCF_040655635.1. NCBI lineage: Bacteria > Bacillati > Actinomycetota > Actinomycetes > Kitasatosporales > Streptomycetaceae > Streptomyces > Streptomyces sp. NPDC050388. Next base: position 2,294 of record NZ_JBFAKH010000151.1, on the reverse strand, counting down.
TCTGCTGTGCGGGGGGGGGCCAGTCGCCAATCGGCGACTGGCGGGGGAGCCCTGCTACTTCCTGCCCCGGGCGGTCTCCTCCGCCGTGCAGGCCCGGTCCTTTGCCTCGCGGACCTTGTCCCGGGCCTCGTCCAGCTTGTCCCGCAGCTCGTCCACGCGGGTCTCCAGCGTGGTCACCCGGGCGCCGGCGCGTCCGCCACGGCGGCGGGTCCGCCGGACCGGTCACCATGGCGGTGGCTCGCTGAGCGGAGCGCCCACGACGGGCCCGGCCACCTCGCGGCAGCTGCTGCTCCCCCGCGACCACGGCGGGCGGTGCGGTCTGCTCACGCTCGCGCGTACGGGACGGCGGCAGTGCGGCGGGCGACCCGACTCCGTCCGGGCAGACGGCACTCCGGACCCCGGCCCGCCGCCCCTCCCCTCCCCGCCGGCCTGTGCGACGCGCACAACGGCGAGAGGGTCAGTCGGCGGACGGCTGGCCATGTAAACCGCCCACCGTGGCCGTGCTCTTGGGCCTGCCCAGTTAAGCGGTGCGCTCGCGCTCGCGCAGGGTTCGCGGCCGGTCGGTGGCGTTGGCGAGTATCCGGCGGACGGTCTCCGGGTGCCAGCGCTCCCCACGCTTCGGGCGGATGCCCTCGGCATCCAGTACGGCGTCGATCTCGCGGTAGGACAGCTCGTCCTCGTCCCGGAGCTGGCGGGCGCGGGCGCGGCCGGCCTGCTCTTGAGCGCAGGCGAACGGAAGGCAGGTCAGCGCTCCTTCATCAGCAGATGCATCAGTGTCACCACACCGACACCCACCATGAGGGCGGTGCCGAACGAGGGGTGCTCGAAGGCGACGTACACGGTGCCGCAGCCAATGAGCATGAGTAGTACCGTCCACTGATCTATCTGCCCGCTCATCCGTGAGCCCTCCCTGCGTCCACGTCGCCATCGCTCTACCACCTAGAGAGCCCGGCATCCGTTGGAAACAACGACTGGAACCCGGACAGAAAACCCAACCTGCGCTACCCATTTTCCGATCTTTCCGTACAATGCACCGCCCCTCGTCGGGTGACCGGTGCCCGGCCTCAGCCGACCTCGGTGGGCCAGATGACGCGGGTACGGGGCTATCGCCGCGCGGACGGCATGTACGTCCGTGGGCACCACCGGAGGATCAGCGGCCCGGTCGTCGTGGCGGTCGGCGGAGGTGGCGCCATCCTGGTCTTAGGGCTTGCCGGGAATCAAGTCGTGGCTTCCAGCCGTGGGGCTCGTTGTTCTGGTATGGGGAGACCGGAGGGGATCGAGGACGTCCTGGCGGCGAAGTTCCAGGCGTTGTTGCCACATCTGGACGAGCGTCAGCGTCGGCTGGCCATGGGGGCGGAAGCGCTGTCGCTGGGGCATGGTGGGATCAGGCTCGTCGCTGCCGCGGCCGGGGTTCGGGAGGGTACGGTCTCGCGCGGAGCGGCTGAACTGGAGTCTGGTCAGGTTCTGGCGGGGCGGATCCGTCGTCCTGGTGGGGGCCGAAAGAGGGCTGTGGACCTTGATCCGGGGCTGCGGCCGGCGCTGCTTGCGTTGGTCGAGCCCGACGAGCGGGGCGATCCGATGTCGCCGCTGCGCTGGACGACGAAGTCGACCCGGAAGCTGGCAGCGGCGCTGACCCGGCAGGGCCACCGGGTCTCCGCCGACACGGTCGCCGGCCTGCTGCGGGAGGAAGGCTTCAGTCTGCAGGCCAACGCCAAGACCATCGAAGGTGCTCAGCACCCCGACAGGGACGCCCAGTTCCGCTACCTCAACGAGCAGGCACGAGACCACAGGGACGCCGGTGACCCGGTGATCAGCGTGGACAGCAAGAAGAAGGAACTGATCGGCGACTACAAAAACGCCGGGCAGGAATGGCAGCCCGCAGGGCAGCCTGTGAGGGTCAAGACGCACGACTTCCCCGGCCAGGCCGAGAAGGCGATTCCGTACGGAATCTATGACATGGCGGCGAACACCGGCTGGGTCAGCGTCGGCACCGATCACGACACCGCGGCGTTCGCCGTCGCCTCGATCCGGCGCTGGTGGCAGGCATGCGGCCGGCACGACTACCCCCGCGCCCGCCGGCTACTGATCACCGCCGACGGCGGGGGCTCCAACGGCTACCGCACCCGCGGCTGGAAGACCCAGCTCGCCAACCTCGCTGCCGAGACCGGCCTTGAGGTCACGGTGTGTCACCTTCCACCCGGCACCCAATGCCGTTGTTTGAAGGTTCATTGAGTTGGTGGTGACGGACTGAGCGTCGCGCCGTTATGCGGGGTGTGCATCCGTGGAGCGGGGTA
>NZ_JBFAKH010000150.1:0-9397 GCF_040655635.1 Streptomyces sp. NPDC050388 | reverse complement strand
CGGCAGGCGGAACATCGTCATGCCGGGCGCGCGCATGCAGATGATCGTGGTGATGAAGTTGACCGAGCCCAGGATGGTGCCGAAGCCCTGCAGGGTCAGGCCCATGATCCACATGTCGGAGCCGGCGCCCACCGAGCGGACCGCGTCGGACAGCGGTGCGTAGCCGGTCCAGCCGAAGCTGGCCGCTCCGTCCGGGGTGAGGAAACCGCCGATCGCGATCAGCGAGCCGAACAGGTAGAGCCAGTAGGCGAACATGTTCAGCCGCGGGAAGGCGACGTCGGGCGCGCCGATCTGCAGCGGCATGATCCAGTTCGCGAAGCCGACGAACAGCGGCGTCGCGAACATCAGCAGCATGATCGTGCCGTGCATCGTGAACGCCTGGTTGAACTGCTCGTTCGACATGATCTGCAGACCGGGCCGGGCGAGTTCCGCGCGCATCACCAGCGCCAGGACGCCACCGACGCAGAAGAACACGAACGACGTCACCAGGTACATGGTGCCGATCGTCTTGTGGTCCGTGGTCGTCAGCCACTTGACCACGATGTTGCCGGGCTGCTTGCGCCGTACCGGCAGCTCGTTCTCATGGGAGGCCACAGCTGCTGCGGCACCCTTGGGTTCGTTGAGGATGCTCACAGGATGTTCGCCTCCTTGTTCCTCTCGTGACTCGTCTGGTCGATGCCGGCGGGAGCGTAACCGGTCTGCCCCTTCTCCGCGAGCTCCTTGAGGTGCTGCTCGTAGCGCTCGGGGGAGACGACCTTCACGTTGAACAGCATCCGGGCGTGGTCCACACCGCAGAGCTCGGCGCACTTGCCGAGGAAGGTGCCCTCACGGTTGGGGACCACCTCGAAGGCGTTGGGGTGGCCCGGGATGACGTCCTGCTTCATCAGGAACGGCACCACCCAGAAGGAGTGGATGACGTCCCGCGAGGTCAGGACGAACCGGACCCGCTTGCCCTCGGGCAGCCACAGGGTGGGGCCCGGGTTGTTCGTCTGCGGGTTCCGCGTCGAGGGGGTGCCGCAGTCGTTGACACCGCCGGCGTTGGCCGGGAAGGCGTTCTTGTAGCGTTCCGGGACCCCGTCGAGTTCCTTGGCGGTCTTGGCGTCGCCGGTGGAACCCTCGACGTTCTCGATGTAGTTGAAGCACCAGCTCCACTGGAAGCCGACGACGTTGACGGTGACGTCGGGCTTGTCGAGCTTCATCAGCTCGGACTCGTCCCGGGCCGTGAAGTAGAAGAAGACCGAGACGATGATGAGCGGAACCACGGTGTACAGCGCCTCGATGGGCATGTTGTACCGGGTCTGCGGAGGTACCTCGACCTTGGTGCGGCTGCGCCGGTGGAAGAAAGCACTCCACAGGATCAGGCCCCACACGAGCCCGCCGATGGCGAGCGCGGCCGCCCACGAACCCTGCCACAGGGAGAGGATTCGCTCGGCCCCCTCTGAGGTGGGGGTGGGCATACCAAGGCGAGGGAAGTCCTCCCATGTGCAACCGGTGGCGGTCGCCAGGACCAGGCCCGCGGTCAGTGCCTGCAGCAGCTTCCGCTGCATCGGGCGCCGCGGCTTGGGGGTACCACCCACGCCCTTCAGGCCGTGGGGGAGGTCGGAGCCGTTGGGACTCACGTAGCGCCTTCCCGAGAGTCTCGCCCGCGCTGTACGGCTGCGGCCTGTCCTTCTCACCGGTCGGTCGCCGCCCTGCGTCGGGCAGGGGTTTGGATGTTTATGCGGACCAAACCCTAGCCGACGCCTTCCGGGGGGTCGCGGGGAGGGGGGCATACGCGCCGCCCGTCACCCCGAAGGGAGGGAAAGGGGATGCCCCGTCGCCGAAAGTACCGCTCGCCCGGGGACTCGGCAGGCGGGCGGGTGTGCGGTGGGGGCGCGGTGGGTCGGGAGATCCCGGTCGTTCGCCCCTCCCCGTGGCGGAACCGTCGAGGGGCACGGCCCCCGGCCGCTCGGCGGCCGGGCCACGCCTTAACGTTGCCGTATGGCCTACTTTGACGCCGCGTCCGCCGCCCCGCTCCACCCCGTCGGCCGTCAGGCCCTGCTGGCCGCACTGGACGAGGGGTGGGCGGATCCCGCACGGCTGTACCGGGAGGGCAGGCGGGCCCGACTGCTGCTGGACGCGGCGCGCGAGGCGGCCGCCGAGGCGGTGGAATGCCGCCCGGACGAGCTGGTGTTCACCCCGTCCGGCACCCGGGCGGTGCACATCGGGATCGAGGGGGCGCTGGCCGGGCGGCGACGCGTCGGATCGCACCTGATCGTGTCCGCGGTCGAACACTCGTCGGTCCTCCATACGGCGGAAGCGCACGGGGCCGGGGGCGGTTCGGTCACCGAGGTCGCGGTGGACCGCACGGGCGCCGTGGATCCCGCGGCGTACGCACAGGCGCTGCGGCCGGACACCGCGCTGGCCTGCCTCCAGTCGGCCAACCACGAGGTGGGGACCGTGCAGCCGGTGGCCGAGGTGGCCGAGGCGTGCCGGGCGGCCGGCGTACCGCTGCTGGTGGACGCGGCCCAGTCACTGGGCTGGGGGCCGGTGGCGGGTGACTGGTCGCTGCTCACGGCGAGCGCCCACAAGTGGGGCGGCCCGTCGGGGGTCGGGCTGCTCGTGGTGCGCAAGGGGGTGCGGTTCGCTCCCCAGGGACCGCTGGACGAACGGGAGTCGGGGCGGGCGGCCGGGTTCGAGAACATCCCGGCGGTGGTGGCCGCGGCGGCGTCGCTGCGGGCGGTGCGTGCCGAGGCGGCCGAGGAGGCGGCCCGGCTGAGGGATCTGACGGAGCGGATCCGGACGCGGGTGCCGGCCCTGGTGCCGGACGTGGAGGTGGTCGGCGATCCGCGGCGGCGACTGCCGGGGATCGTCACCTTCTCGTGTCTCTTCGTCGACGGGGAGACGGTGCTGCACGAGCTGGACCGCGCGGGTTTCTCCGTGTCGTCCGGCTCCTCGTGCACCAGCAGCACGCTCACCCCGAGCCATGTGCTGAGGGCGATGGGGGTGCTCAGCGAGGGCAACGTCCGCGTCTCGCTGCCGCCGGGGGCGGACTCCGAGGACGTCGAGCGGTTCCTGACCGTCCTGCCCCGGGTGGTGGCGGAGGTGCGGGAGAAGCTGGGGGCCCCGGTGGCGTCGGGGGCCGCGGAGCTCGTCGACGGGGGAGGCGGCGCCCTGGTGGTGGACGCGCTGGGCCGGCGCTGCCCGATCCCGGTGATCGAGCTGGCCAAGGTGATCGGCGACGTGCCGGTGGGCGGCACGGTACGGGTCCTCGCGGACGACGAGGCGGCCCGGCTGGACATCCCGGCGTGGTGCGAGATGCGCGGGCAGGAGTACGTGGGCGAGGAGCCGGCGGACCACGGCTCGGCCTATGTGGTCCGCCGGCTCTCCTGAGCGCGCGCTCGCTTCGGGCCGGGGAGCCCGAGGAGGACGTCAGCCCAGGTGCTTCTGCACCTCGGCCGCGGGCTCGTCGCCGTAGGCCCGCGCGAAGCGCTCCATGAAGTGGGCGCGGCGCAGCTGGTACTCCTGGGTGCCGACGGTCTCGATGACCAGGGTGGCGAGCATGCAGCCGACCTGCGCGGCGCGCTCCAGTGAGACGCCCCAGGCCAGTCCGGACAGGAACCCGGCGCGGAAGGCGTCGCCCACGCCGGTCGGGTCCGTCTTGCGCTCCTCCTGGGCGCAGCCGACCTCGACGGGGTCCTCACCGGCGCGTTCGATGCGTACGCCCCGGGCACCGAGGGTGGTGACGCGGTGGCCGACCCTGGCGAGGATCTCGGCGTCGGTCCAGCCCGTCTTGGTCTCGATGAGCCCCTTCTCGTACTCGTTGGAGAAGAGGTAGGTCGCCCCGTCCAGCAGTATGCGGATCTCCTCCCCGTCCATCCGGGCGATCTGCTGGGAGAAGTCGGCGGCGAACGGGATGCCCCGCGAGCGGCACTCCTCGGTGTGCCGGAGCATGCCCTCCGGGTCGTCGGCGCCGATGAGGACCAGGTCGAGGCCGCCCACCCGGTCGGCGACGGTCTTCAGCTCGATCAGCCGGGCCTCGCTCATCGCGCCCGTGTAGAAGGAGCCGATCTGGTTGTGCTCGGCGTCCGTGGTGCACACGAAGCGGGCGGTGTGCAGCGTCTCCGAGATGCGGACGGACGCGGTGTCGACGCCGTGCCGGTCCAGCCAGGCCCGGTACTCGTCGAAGTCGGAGCCCGCGGCGCCGACGAGGATCGGCCGGGTGCCGAGCTGGCCCATGCCGAAGGCGATGTTCGCGCCCACGCCGCCCCGGCGCACGTCGAGCTGGTCGACCAGGAAGGACAGCGAGACCGTGTGCAACTGGTCCGCGACGAGTTGGTCGGAGAAGCGCCCGGGGAACGTCATGAGGTGGTCGGTGGCGATGGAGCCGGTGACTGCGATGCGCACGGCGTGGACTCTCCTGAGGGAGGGGGATTGACACCCCACGCTACCGGGTGCGAGCCGTCCACCAGAAGCCGACAAAACTACCCGATAGTAGATCTTTCTTCGTGACCTTCGACATGCGTACGGTGCCGCCATGACGAACCTCAAGGTCCACGCCCCCACGCAGGCCGACCTCGAAGGCGACCTGGAGTCGCTGCGCGGCGACTGCGCCCGGATGGCCTCCCGCTGGACGGCGCCGGACCGCGGCGACACCCGGCCGGTGCCTCCGTCCCTGATCCACGGCGTGTCCGTGCCGTCGTCCTCGGCGCGGCTGCTGGACGCGATGTCGGATTACGGCGACTGAGTCGGACCCCCGCCGGCCAGGTTCACGGCTCCCGGGGAAACCGGACGGGAACCGTGCGCTCCCCCGCTGCGTCCCATCGCCGTCCCCCGTAAAGGGGACACGGGATACGACCCACCAGCGGTCCCGGTGCGACCGGGAAGGGTCTTCAGGGACAGCTGTGCAGCCGAAGGAGCGATGCGGTGAACACCGAGCGGCCCGACAACGACGACGACGCCGGGGCCAGGGCCTCCGGCAGCGCGCGCGACACCGGGGGCGCTTCGGCCGGCGGCGCGACGAAGGACGCCCCGGAGCAGCGGGCCCCGGGCACCCCCGCATCCGGCTCCGCCGCGCCCGAGGCCTCCGTCGAGACCGATGCCGGGAAGGCGCCGGAGCCGTCGGCGGAGGGCCCGGGGACCGTCCCGGCGGGAGAAGCCGCCCCGCAGGCCGACGGCGGCGAGGGCCCGGAGAACGGCCCCGCGCAGACCACCCGCCCCCGGGCCGGACAGCCGGAGTCCGAAGGCCCGGACTCCGGCGACGCGGAGGCCGGCACCGCCGGGCCTCAGCCCCGGGAGTCCGAGGACACGAAGCTCCCGGAAGGCGAGCCCGAGGCCCCCTCGGCGGACGGCGCGGACAGCCCCGCACCGGAGACCGCGGCCGCGGAGGCGGGCAGTGGCAAGGACCGGGCTCCGGAGAGCGAGCCCCCGACGGCCGACCGGGAGCAGGGCGAAGAACAGGAGGCAAGGGCCCCGGAGGCCGGCGACGCGAAGGCCGACGCCACGCGGGCCGGCACCGCCGAGCCGTCGACGCCGGAGCCCGAGGGCGCGAAGACCCCCGGGGGCGAGCCCGAGGCACCCGGGAGCGAACCCGGTGGGACCCGTCCGGACCGGGACGGGCAGCCGGAGGCCGTGGGCGGCGGGGCCGGGGGGCCGGGGGGTGACGCGGGAACATCCGAACCCGCCGCCCCGGAGACCGCCGCCCCGCAGGCGGCCGTCCGCCCGGAGTCCGAGGGCGCCGGTCGTGGCGGAGACGGTGGTGGGGACGGTCACGGTGGGGCCGGGTGGCGGCGGTCGCCGGTGCTGGTCGCGTCGGTGGCCGCGGCCGTGCTGCTGGTCGGGGGCGGCGGGGCCCACCTCGCCGCCAGTGCCGCCGGCGGGTCGGGCGGCGGTGCGACTCCGGGGGCGAACGGGGACGCCACTCCCCCGCCGCTCGCCCTCGACGCCTACGCCGGGGGCGGGCCGCACGGCATCGCGCCCGGTGAGCCCAACCCGTACGGCGCCGCCTACCGCGCCGACGGCGCTCTCCCCGACGGCCCCGACTCGGCGCCGGTCTACCACGCCCGGGGGCAGATCACCGAGGCGCAGGTGGTCAGGCTGGCAAAGGCGCTCGACGTCGACGGGAAGCCGGTGGCGGAGGGCGACTCCTGGCGGATCGGCGGCAAGGACGGCAGCGGGCCCACGCTGCGGGTGGACCGGAACGCCCCCGGCACCTGGACGTTCAGCCGGTACGCGCAGGGCACCGACGACTGCAAGGGCGACACGTGCCGGACCCCGCCGATCGGCGGGGACCCGGCGGCGACCGAGGAGGCCGCGCGGAAGGCCGCCGCGCCCGTGCTGAAGGCGCTGGGCCAGGACGACGCGAAGCTCGACGCGAGCCAGGTCATGGGCCTCAAGCGGGTGGTGAACGCGGAACCCGAGGTCGGCGGGCTGCCGACGCACGGCTGGACGACCGGCGTGGTCGTCGGCGTCGGGGGCGTGGTCGTCGGCGGCAGCGGCCGGCTGTCGACGCCGGTGAAGGGGGACACGTACCCCGTGGTGAGCGCCGAGAAGGCGCTGGAGCAGATGAACACGGCACCGGGCGCCGGCGACCGTGCGGAGATCGGCGGTTGCGCCACTCCCGTACCTCTGGAGGGTGAGCAGCAGGAGCAGTCGGAGCCGTGTGTCACGGCGACGCCCCTGCCGGCCGAGGAAACGGTCACCGTCGACGAGGCGGTGTTCGGGCTGGCCGCGCACTCGGTGGACGGGCGGCAGACGCTCGTACCGTCCTGGCTGTTCGAGACGCGTCCGACGGCTTCGCAGGACGGCGGCACGGTGACCTACCCCGCGGTCGATCCGGAGTACCTCACCTCCGGGGAGCGGCCCGGGGCGTCCGGCCCGGGGCGGCCCGCCGAGCCGGGCGACGGCGACGAGCCGACCTCGGCGCCGTCCACGCGCGAGGTCGGGGTCGAGGGCTACACCGCCGAGGGCAGCGAGTTGACGGTGACCTTCACGGGCGGGGTGTGCGCCGACTACGAGGCGACGGCGAGCGAGCGCGGGGGCCGGGTCACCGTCACCGTGACCGAGACGTCCCGGCCGGACGAGGTGTGCATCCTGATCGCCAAGCAGTACCAGCAGACGGTGCGGCTCGACGCGCCGCTGGGCACCCGTGAGGTGGTGGACGCCGACGGCGAGCCGGTGCCGCTGCACAAGGACGGCGCGCGACTGCCCACAGCGCCCTCCTCCGGCAGGACGCGATGAAGCGCTGAGAACGTCCGGACAGCACGAAGGCGGCGGTCCCGTCGGAGGAGGTCGCCGCCTTCGTCATGCGCCGTGCCGTTCCGTCCGGAAGGGGTCCCGGACGGGAAGGGCCCGGCTCAGCTGAAGGAGTCGCCGCAGGCGCAGGAGCCGGTGGCGTTCGGGTTGTCGATGGTGAAGCCCTGCTTCTCGATGGTGTCGACGAAGTCGATGGTGGCGCCGCCCAGGTACGGGGCGCTCATCCGGTCGGTGACGACCTTCACCCCGTCGAAGTCCTTCTCCACGTCGCCGTCGAGGGAACGCTCGTCGAAGAAGAGCTGGTAGCGCAGGCCGGAGCAGCCACCGGGCTGGACGGCGACGCGCAGCGCGAGGTCGTCACGGCCTTCCTGGTCGAGCAGCGCCTTGACCTTCGCCGCGGCGGCGTCGGTCACGATGATGCCGTCGGTGGCGGTGGTGGTCTCGTCCGATACGGACATCTACATCTCTCCCGGGTTGTACGGAGACTGCTTGCCGACGGTTGCAACCGGCGGGGGCGCGGATTCATTCCGGGCCGGGAGCTTGTTCTCTCGGCTCCGTCTTCATGCTCGCACACGCCCCGGCGGGCGGAAACCGGTCCATGCGACGCCCCTTCGGAATCGTTCCGGCGGGCTTCGGGAATGAACGGCGAGGCGCCGGGATTCACGTCACACGGACGCTATGGCCGTCGTCAAAGTGACGTGAACCGGATATGATAAATAGCGTCAATTCGACGAGAAGTCGTCGAACCGGTGTCCCGCTTGTCCCGCCGGGCCGTTCCTCACTGCCCGGCGAGCCGCAGAACAGAAAGGGTGCGTGTCGTGACCACCGCCCAGACCCAGGAGCTCGACGTACAGCCGACGCCCCTCGCCCTGTTGCTTCTCGGCCGGGAGGCCGACCCGAGGAGCGAGCGCGGTGTGGAGTGTCCCGGCGACCTGCCCTCGCCGTCCGACCCGGACCTGGTGGAACGCGCCCGCGCCGCCAAGGAGAAGCTCGGCGACAAGGTCTTCGTGCTCGGCCACCACTACCAGCGCGACGAGGTCATCCAGTTCGCCGACGTCACGGGCGACTCGTTCAAGCTGGCGCGGGAGGCCGCCGCGCGCCCGCAGGCCGAGTACATCGTGTTCTGCGGCGTGCACTTCATGGCCGAGTCCGCCGACATCCTCACCGGCGACGACCAGAAGGTCGTCCTGCCGGACCTCGCGGCCGGCTGCTCCATGGCGGACATGGCCACCGCCGAGCAGGTCGCGGAGTGCTGGGACGTGCTGACCGAGGCCGGCACAGCCGACCGGGTCGTGCCCGTCTCGTACATGAACTCCTCCGCCGACATCAAGGCCTTCACCGGCAGGCACGGCGGCACCATCTGCACCTCCTCCAACGCGAAGCGCGCCCTCGACTGGGCCTTCGAGCAGGGCGAGCAGGTCCTCTTCCTCCCCGACCAGCACCTCGGCCGCAACACGGCGGTGCGGGACATGGGGATGTCCCTGGAGGACTGCGTCGTCTACAACCCGCACAAGCCGAACGGCGGGCTGACGGCGGACGAGCTGCGGGCCGCGAAGATGATCCTGTGGCGCGGCCACTGCTCGGTGCACGGCCGCTTCAGCCTGGACTCGGTCAACGACGTGCGCGAGCGCATCCCAGGCGTGAACGTCCTGGTCCACCCCGAGTGCCGGCACGAGGTCGTGGCCGCGGCCGACCACGTCGGGTCGACCGAGTACATCATCAAGGCGCTGGAGGCGGCCCCGGCCGGTTCCAAGTGGGCCATCGGCACGGAGCTGAACCTGGTGCGCCGACTGGCGAACCGTTTCGCTCCCGAGGGCAAGGAGGTCGTCTTCCTCGACAAGACGGTCTGCTTCTGCTCCACCATGAACCGCATCGACCTCCCCCACCTGGTCTGGGCCCTGGAGTCCCTCGCCGAGGGCACCCTGGTCAACCGCATCGAGGTCGACAAGGAGACCGAGGAGTACGCCAAGCTGGCCCTGGAGCGGATGCTGGCGCTGCCTTGATGTGCTCCCCGGCCTGAATCCGGGAGCACCGGCCCGGGTCTGCCGACCCTTCCCGGGGCTTCCGGCTTCACCGCGCCGTGCCGGGACTTTCGCCCTGGTCCCACCTGCGCCCTGCGAGGCGTTCGGCGTGGGGCGCGGCGCGGCGCCCGCGGCCCGGCCGC
>NZ_JBFAKH010000149.1:0-9615 GCF_040655635.1 Streptomyces sp. NPDC050388 | reverse complement strand
TCGGCCATCCGGGCGGCGAACACCGGCGAGGCCTCCAGCAGCCCCACCGCCATCCCGGCCCACTGCGCCCCCTGACCGGGGAACACGAACACCGGACGGGTCGGTGCCGTGGTGTGCCCGGTCACGGTGCCGGGAGCAGCCAGGCCCTCCGCCAAGGAGCGCAGGTCGTGCAGCAGCGCGTCGCGGTCGTTCGTGACGAGAGCGGCACGGTGGTCGAAGTGGGCGCGGGTGGTGGCCAGTGACCAGGCCACGTCCACGGGGGTGAGTCCGGGGCGGGCGGTGAGGTGGTCCGCGAGACGGGCGGCCTGGGCGCGCAGAGCCTCGTCGGTCTTGCCGGAGAGGACGACCGGGACGCCGGACGCCACGGTCCGGTCCATGACCGGGTGCGGGTCCATGATCGGGCCGGGGGAGACGGGCTCCTGTTCCGGGGCCTGTTCGAGGATGATGTGCGCGTTGGTGCCGCTGACGCCGAAGGACGACACGGCGCCACGGCGGGGCCGGTCCGTCTCGGGCCACGGCTGCTGCTCGGTGAGGACCTCGACCGCGCCCGACGTCCAGTCGACGTGGGTGGTCGGCCGGTCGACGTGCAGGGTCTTGGCCAGCACGCCGTGCTGCAGCGACATGACCATCTTGATGATGCCCGCGACGCCGGCGGCGGCCTGGGAGTGGCCGATGTTCGACTTCAGGGAGCCCAGCCACAGCGGCCGGTCCGCGTCGTGCTCCTGGCCGTAGGTGGCCAGCAGCGCCTGCGCCTCGATCGGGTCGCCGAGCTTGGTGCCGGTGCCGTGCGCCTCGACGGCGTCCACATCGGCGGGCGTCAGGCCGGCGTTGGCGAGGGCGGCGCGGATGACGCGCTGCTGCGACGGGCCGTTGGGGGCCGTCAGGCCGTTGGAGGCGCCGTCCTGGTTGATCGCCGAGCCGCGCACGACGGCGAGGACCTGGTGGCCGTTGCGGCGCGCGTCCGACAGCCGCTCCACGAGCAGCACACCGACACCCTCGGACCAGCCGGTGCCGTCGGCCGCGTCGGCGAAGGCCTTGCAGCGGCCGTCGGCGGCGAAACCTCCCTGGCCGCTGAGGCCGGCGAAGGCCGCCGGGGTAGCCATGACCATGACGCCTCCGGCGAGGGCCATGGAGCATTCGCCGCTCCGCAGGGCCTTCACGGCGAGGTGCAGCGCCACGAGGGAGGAGGAACAGGCGGTGTCGATGGTGACCGCGGGACCTTCGAGGCCGAAGGCGTAGGAGACGCGGCCGGAGACGACGCTGGCGGAGATGCCGGTCAGCAGGTAGCCCTCGTTGCCCTCGGAGGCGTTGAGGAGCGCCGAGTAGTCCTGGCCGCTGGAGCCGGCGAACACGCCGACGCTGCTGCCCTTGACGGTGGCCGGGTCGATGCCGGCCCGCTCGAAGGCCTCCCAGGAGGTCTCCAGCAGCAGCCGCTGCTGCGGGTCCATGGCCAGGGCCTCACGCGGCGAGATCCCGAAGAACGCCGGGTCGAACGCCGCCGGTTCGGCGACGAAACCGCCGAGCAGTTCGAAGGAAGCACCGGGCTCGGTACCGGGCAGGGCATCGATGCTCCAGCCGCGGTCGGCGGGGACGGGGCCCATGGCATCGCGGCCGTCGAGGACGAGCTGCCACAGGTCCTCGGGCGAGTGGACATCGCCGGGGAGCCGGCAGCTCATGCCGATGATGGCGATCGGTTCGTCGTCGGCCGGGCCGACGGCGGCGGTGGCGGCGGTCTCGGCGGCAGCCGGGCTGCCGAGCAGTTCGGCGCACAGGTGCTCGGCGAGGACGGTCGGTGTGGGGAAGTCGAAGACGAGCGTGGCGGGCAGGCGCATCTCGGTGGCCAGGCTCAGCCGGTTGCGCATCTCGACGGCGGTCAGCGAGTCGAACCCGAGGTCGCTGAAGGCCCTCTGGGGCTGGATCTCGTGGCCGGAGCGGTGGCCGAGCACGGCGGCCGCGGCGTCGCGCACGACGTCGAGGACGAAGGCCATGCGCTCCTCCTCGGGCAGCTGCACCAGGCTGCGTACGAGGGAGGAGACGACCTCGGTGTCCGCCGCGGCGGCGGCCGGACGGGCGGCGGGCCGGATCAGGCCGCGCAGCATCGCGGGGATCGCCTCGGCGGGGGTGTCGGCGCGGGCCGGCAGGTTGATGTGCGCGGGGACGACGACAGGTTCGGGACGGGCGGTCGCCGCGTCGAACAGGGCGAGGCCGTCCTCGGCGGACATGGCGGTGACGCCGGCCCGGTCGATGCGCTGCAGGTGGGACTCGTCGAGGTTCGCGGCGAGGCCGCTGAGTTCGGCCCACAGACCCCAGGCGAGGGCGACGGCAGGCAGGCCGCGGTCCCGGCGGTGGGTGGCCAGGGCGTCGAGGAAGAGGTTGGCTGCGGCGTAGTTGCCCTGGCCGGGGCCGCCGAGGGTGGCGGCGAGGGAGGAGAAGAGGACGAACGACGCGAGGTCCAGGTCCTGGGTGAGTTCGTGCAGGTGCACGGCGGCGTCGAGCTTGGGGGCGAGGACGCCGTCGATGCGTTCGGGCGTCAGTGCGGTCAGGACGCCGTCGTCGGACAGGGCGGCGGCGTGGAGGACGGCGGTGAGCGGGTGGGCGGCGGGGACGGCGTCGATGACGCGGGCGAGGGCGTCGCGGTCGCCCGCGTCGACGGCGGCGAAGGTGACGGTGGCGCCGAGTTCCTCAAGCCTGGCGGTCAGTTCGGCCGCGCCGGGCGCGTCGCCGCCGCGTCGGCTGAGTAGCAGCAGGTGGCGGGCGTCGTGGGCGCGTACGAGATGCTCGACGAGGAGGGTGCCGATGGTGCCGGTGGCGCCGGTGACCAGGACGGTGCCGTCCGGGTCGAGCAGGACGCGGCCGGTGCCGGTGTCGTCTGTGCGGGGCGCACGGGCCAGCCGCGGCACGTGCAGGGCGCCGTCGCGGACCGCGAGCTGCGGTTCCGAGGTGGCGAGGGCCTGCAGCAGGGCGCGGCGGGAGGCCGGGGCGGTGTCGAGGTCGACCAGGACGAAGCGGCCCGGGTTCTCGTTCTGGGCGGACCTGATGAGGCCCCAGGCGGTGGACTGTGCCGGGTCGTCGAGGGTGTCACCGTCACCGGTGCTGACGGCGCCGCGGGTCACCAGGACCAGCCGGGTCTGCTCGAACCGGTCGTCGGCCAGCAGCTGCTGGGCGAGTTCCAGGGCGCGGTGCGCGGCACCGTGGGCGGCCTCGGCGAGGGGGGCGCCGGGGAGGGCCGGGAGCGGTGCGACGACCGTGGACGGCAGCGGCATGCCGTCGTCGACGGCGCGGGCGAGCGCGGTGAGGCTCTCGAACCGGGCGGCGGCGGGCAGCTTGAGGCTGTTGTCGCCGATCAGTACGCAGTCGTCGGTGTCGTGGCTGCCGCCCGCGGTGACGGGGGTCCAGTCGACGCGGAACAGCGAGTCGCGGGAGCCGTCGGCGCCGGAGCCGAGCTGCTCGGCGGAGACGGGGCGGAAGACGAGTTCCTCGACGGTGGCGACGGGCCGGCCGGTGGTGTCGGCGAGGTGGACGGTGACGCCGTCGCTGCCGGCGGTGCGCAGGAGCCGTACGCGGACGGCACGGGCCCCGGAAGCGTGGAGGGTGACGCCGTTCCAGGAGAACGGCAGGCGGCCGCGGCCCTCGCCCATGCCGCCGTCGAGGTCGTTGAGGGCGTTGACGTGCATGGCCGTGTCGAGCAGCGCCGGGTGCAGGCCGTATGCGCGGGCGTCGGTGGCGTCGTCGTCGGGGAGGGCGACCTCGGCGAAGAGTTCCTCGCCGCGGCGCCAGGCGGCGGTCAGGCCCTGGAAGGCGGGGCCGTAGGAGTAACTCTGGGCCGCGAGGTCCTCGTAGAAGGTGTCGAGGGGGAGCAGGGTGGCGCCGGGCGGCGGCCAGGCGGTGAGGTCGTCGCCGCGGGCCGTCGTCGCCGCCGGGGCCAGGATGCCGCTCGCGTGGCGGATCCACGGCTCGTCCGTGTCGGTGGCGGGCCGGGAGTACACGGTGACGCTGCGCAGGCCCTGTCCGTCGGCGGAGCCGACGGACACCTGAACGGCGACGCCGCCGTGCTGGGGCAGGACGAGCGGGGCCTCCAGGGTGAGTTCGCGGACCTCGCCGCAGCCGGCCTGGTCACCGGCGGTGATGGCGAGTTCGACGAAGGCGGTGCCGGGCAGCAGTGTGGTGTCGAGGACGACGTGGTCGGCGAGCCAGGGGTGGGTCTGCACGGACAGGCAGCCGGTGAACAGCATGCCGTCGCCCTCGGCGAGGCTCACCACGGCACCGAGCAGTGGGTGCTCGGCGGAACGCTGGCCCACGGCGGTGATGTCGCCGGTCCAGCCGGTGGACAGCTTGGGCCAGTAGCGCTCGTGCTGGAACGCGTAGGTGGGCAGGGTGATGCCGCGGGCGCCGGTGCCCTCGTAGAAGGTGCTCCAGTCGACGAGGGCGCCGCGGACGTGGAGTTCGGCGACCGCGGCGGTCAGCGCCTCGTTCTCGGGGCGGTCCTTGCGCAGGGCCGGGACGAAGGCGGCGTCCGCGCGTACGGAATCGGCGCCGACGGCGGACAGGGCCCCGCCGGGGCCGATCTCCAGGTAGGTGGTGACACCGAGCTCGTCGAGGGTGCGCAGCCCGTCGGCGAACCGCACGGCCTCGCGCACGTGCCGCACCCAGTGGCCGGGGGTGCGCAGCTCGTCGGCGGCGACGATGCCGCCGGTGAGGTTGGAGACGATCGACAGCTTCGGCTCGTGGTAGGTCAGAGTCTCGGCGACCTTGGCGAAGTCGTCGAGCATGCCGTCCATGTGCGGGGAGTGGAAGGCGTGGCTGACGCGGAGCCGCTTGGACCGGCCGAAGCGGGCCGCGAGGGCGAGGACGGCGTCCTCGTCGCCGGAGATCACCACGGAGGCGGGGCCGTTGACGGCGGCGATGGCGACGCCGTCGGTGAGCAGCGGACGGATGTCGTCCTCGGTGGCCTCGACTGCGGCCATGGCGCCGCCGGTGGGCAGGGCCTGCATCAGCCGGCCCCGTGCCGCGACCAGCGCGGCGGCGTCCTCCAGCGACCACACCCCGGCCACGTGCGCGGCGGCCAGCTCACCGATGGAGTGACCCAGCAGGTGATCGGGGACGATGCCCCAGTGCTCCATCAGCCGGAACAGCGCCACCTCGAGGGCGAACAGGCCCGCCTGGGTGAACACCGTCTGGTCCAGCAGGTCGGAGCCGGTGTCGAGGACGACGTCCTTGAGGGGTCGGTCCAGATGCTTGTCGAGTTCCGCGCAGACCGCGTCGAAGGCTTCTGCGTACACGGGGAACGCCTCGTACAGTTCCCGGCCCATGCCGGGGCGCTGCGCACCCTGCCCGGAGAACAGGAAGGCCAGCCCGCCGTGCTCCAGCACGCTGCCCCGCAGCACGCCGGGGGCGGTGGCGCCGTCGGCGACGGCCCGCAGGGAGTCGAGGAGTTCGGCGCGGTCGGCG
Organism: Streptomyces sp. NPDC050388; assembly: GCF_040655635.1. NCBI lineage: Bacteria > Bacillati > Actinomycetota > Actinomycetes > Kitasatosporales > Streptomycetaceae > Streptomyces > Streptomyces sp. NPDC050388. Next base: position 4,167 of record NZ_JBFAKH010000149.1, on the reverse strand, counting down.
CCGAGGAGGGCGACACGCTGGTCGAGGGCGGAGCGGGTGACGGCGGTCGACCAGGCCACGTCCAGGGCGCCCGCGTGCGGGGCGGTCTCGAGGTGGGAGAGGAGGCGGGCCGCCTGCTCGGTCACGGCCTGCTCGGTGTGTCCGGACAGCAGCCACGGGGTTCCGGCGGGCGTACGCGTGGCTGGCGCCGTCTCGTCGGCTGGGGTGGCGTCGGCGGCCGGGGCCTGTTCGATGATGGTGTGCGCGTTGGTGCCACTGATGCCGAACGAGGAGATCGCGAAGCGCCGCAGCTCACCGGTCTCGGGCCACTCGCGGGCCTCGGTGAGCAGCTCGACGTCGCCGGCGGACCAGTCGACGTGGCTGGTCGGCTGGTCGACGTGGAGGGTTTTGGGCAGCACGCCGTGGCGCATCGCCATGACCATCTTGATGATGCCGGCGACACCGGCGGCGGCCTGGGTGTGGCCGAGGTTGGACTTCAGGGAGCCCAGCCACAGCGGGCGGCCCTCGGGACGGTCCTGGCCGTAGGTGGCGAGCAGGGCCTGCGCCTCGATGGGGTCGCCGAGCTTGGTGCCGGTGCCGTGCGCCTCGACGGCGTCGATCTGGGCGGCCGACAGGCCGGCGTTGGCGAGGGCGGCGCGGATGACCCGCTGCTGCGACGGACCGTTGGGAGCCGTCAGGCCGTTGGACGCGCCGTCCTGGTTGACGGCGGAGCCGCGGACGACCGCGAGGACCTCGTGCCCGTTGCGGCGGGCGTCCGACAACCGCTCCAGCAGGACCAGGCCGACACCCTCCGACCAGCCGGTGCCGTCGGCCGCGTCGGCGAACGCCTTGCAGCGGCCGTCGGACGCCAGGCCCCGCTGGCGGCTGAACTCGATGAACATGCCGGGCGCGGACATCACTGTCACACCACCGGCGACGGCGAGGGAGCACTCGCGCTGCCGCAGCGCCTGCGCCGCCAGGTGGATGGAGACCAGCGCCGACGAGCACGCGGTGTCGACGGACACCGCCGGCCCCTCCAGGCCGAACGTGTAACTGATACGGCCCGACACGATACTGCCGGAGGTGCCGGTGAGGTAGTAGCCCTCGACGCCCTCGGTGAACTGCAGCAGCGACGAGTAGTCCTCGCCGGACGCGCCGGCGAACACACCGATCTGGCGGCCGCGCACGGACGACGGGGCCATGCCCGCCCGCTCGAACAGCTCCCAGGTGCTCTCCAGCAGGAGCCGCTGCTGCGGGTCCATGGCGAGCGCTTCACGCGGGCTGATGTCGAACAGCGCCGGGTCGAAGTCACCGACACTGTCGAGGAATCCGCCGGAGGCGGCATACGAGGAGCCCAGCTTGTCGGGGTCGGCGTCGTAGAGCCGCTCCAGGTCCCAGCCGCGGTCCTCGGGGAACGCGGAGATCGCGTCCCGTCCCTCGTCGACCAGCTGCCACAGATCCTCCGGCGACCGAACACCGCCCGGGAAACGGCAGGCCATCGACACGATGGCGATCGGCTCGTGCTCCCCCGCCTCCAGCTCGCGCAGCCGCTGCCGGGTCTGGTGGAGATCCGCGGTCATCCGCTTCAGGTACTCGAGGACCTTCTTGTCATCCGCCATGCCCCGCCAGCCCCTCCAGGAATTCCGTACATTCGGCAATCACGCTTGTTCAGGCCTCTCCGAACTCGTTGTCGATGAAGGCCAGGACTTCTTCGGCACTCGCGGCGTCCAGCCGGTCGGCGACGCCCCCGTCCGCTTCGGCGGGCGCCTGCTCCCCGTCCAGCCGGGCCACCAGGGCCCGCAGGCGCGAGGTGATCCGCTGCCGGGCCCCCTCGTCGCCGTCGAGGCCCGCCAGGCCGGCCTCCAGCCGGTCCAGCTCCGACAGCACCGCCGTCTCCGCCCCCTCGGACGTCCGGGCCGCGCCACCGAGCTCGCCGCACAGGAACCCCGTCAGGGCGATGGGGGTGGGGTGGTCGAACACCAGGGTCACGGGAAGCCGCAGACCCGTCCGCACACCGAGCCGGTTGCGCAGGTTGACGGCGGTCAGCGACTCGAATCCGAGGTCGCGGAACGGACGCTTGGCGCCGATCTGCTCCGCCGAGTCGTACCCGAGGACAGCCGCTGCCTCCGTCCGCACCAGCTCCAGCAGCTTCCGTGTCAGCTCGGACTCCGGCAGTCCCTCCAGGGACGCCCGGAACTCCGCGGCACCACCGTCCGCCGCGCCGTCGCCCTCGTCCGCGGACCGGGTGACGAACGCGCGGACCTCCGGGACGTCCTCCAGCCAGGGTGCCGGACGGGCGGCGAGGTAAGCAGGCAGGAACGCCGCCCACTCCACATCGGCGACCAGGACGGCCGCCGACGGCTGCGGACCGGCCGGGTCCGTACCGGGGAGCGTGCCGGGAACGGCGCGGCCCAGGGCGGCGAGCGCCACCTCGGTCGGCAGCACCGGCAGGCCGCGACCCCGCATCCGGTCCGCGAAGCCCGGGTCGTCCTGCGCCGTGCCGCCGTCGGCCCACGGGCCCCACGCGATCGACGTGCCGGGCAGACCCAGCGCCGTGCGGTGGCCTGCCAGCGCGTCCAGGTAGGCGTTGGCCGCCGCGTAGGCGCTCTGGCCGACGCCGCCGACCGTGCCCGCGAACGCGGAGAACAGCACGAACGCGTCCAGGTCACGGCCCTCGGTGAGCCGGTGCAGGTGGGCGGCGCCGGTCACCGGGACGCGCAGCGCGTCGGCGATCCGGTCCGGGGTCAGGGTGTCCAGGAGCCCGTCGCCCGTCGCGCCCGCGGCGTGCACCACGGCCGTGACGGGGGTCCCGTCTGCGTCGAGCTTCCCGAACAGCGCTTCCAGCGCTGCCCGGTCCGTGACGTCGCAGGCGGCGATCGTCACCCGGGCGCCCGTCTCGGTGAGCTCCTCCCGCAGAGCGTCCGCGCCCGGGGCGTCCGGGCCCCGGCGGCCGACGAGCACGAGGTGCTCGGCGCCGGTCTCGGCGAGCCGGCGGGCGACATGCCTGCCGAGCGCACCGGTGCCGCCGGTGACGAGCACCGTGCCGGACGGCCGCCACTCGCCCGCCGCAGCGCCGAGCCCGGTCCGTACGAGACGGCGGGCGAAGACTCCGGCGGGGCGCACCGCGATCTGGTCCTCGCCGCGGTGCGCGCCGCCGAACACCGCGCACAGGCGGGTGGCGACGTTCTCGTCCCACTCGGCCGGCAGGTCGACCAGACCGCCCCAGCGCTGCGGCAACTCCAGCCCGGCGACCCGGCCCAGGCCCCATACGGCGGCCTGCGCGGGACTCACCAGCGGGTCGCCCGTACCGACGGAAACGGCGCACCGGGTCAGCGACCACAGCGGCGCCTGCACCCCGGCATCGCCCAGTGCCTGCACCAGGGCCACCGTTCCGAGCACACCCACGGGTTCGGCATCGGTGCCGGTGCCCGTGTCGGCGAGGGGCAGCAGGGAGACGACGCCGTCGACGTGCTGCGGGTCCAGGTCCGCGAGCGCGGCCGCGAGGACCGCCCGCCCGGTCACCGTGACCCGGACGGCGTCGGCACCGTGCTCGGTCAGCGCCCGGACGATCGCGTCGGCCTGCTTGTCGTCGTCGGGGAGGCTCTCCGGTACGGCGACCAGCCAGCGGCCCGGAAGAACCGGCAGGTTGTTGCCGACGTCGGTCCGCTTCCAGATGACACCGTACGTCCAGGAGTCCAGGGCGGACTGCTCACGCCGCTGCCGTCGCCACGAGGACAGCGTCGGCAGGGCGGCCTCCAGAGGCTCCGTGTCGGCACCGCCCAGCGCCTGCGTCAGCGCCTGAAGGTCCTGGTTCTCGACGGCCTCCCAGAAGGAGGCGTCCACGCCGTCCACTACCGCGGTCGCGGCCTCCGCGGACAGCTCGGGCCAGTAACGGGTGCGCTGGAAGGGGTAGGTGGGCAGGGCGGTGCGGCGGGCGCCGGTGCCGGCGTAGACGGTGTCCCAGTCGACGTCGACGCCTGTCACCCACAGTTCGGCCAGCGAGGTCAGCAGCCGCTCCACGCCGCCCTCGTCGCGGCGCAGGGTGCCCAGCGCGGCGGCCTCCGCGCCGGCGTCCTCGATGGTGCCCTGCAGGCCCAGGGCCAGCACCGGGTGCGGGCTGACCTCGACGAAGACGCTGTGCCCGTCGGCCAGCGCGGCCCGGGTGGCCCGCTCGAACTCCACGGTGGC
>NZ_JBFAKH010000148.1:0-9736 GCF_040655635.1 Streptomyces sp. NPDC050388 | reverse complement strand
GGGGCCGGCGGCGCTGGGCCTGCGGGGGGGGGGGGGCGCCGCCCCGGCGGCGCCCCCCGCCCTCCCTGTACTGGAGAGGTACCCGGGAAGTGCCCGAGAACGCCGCTCTCCGCGAGCCGCCCGGAGCCCTGCTCAGTGCCTTCCAGGCGCCTTGAGGCGCCTTTTCACGACTGTCACGCCGACGCTCGACCGAGAGTCCGCGCGACATCGGACACACGCGTGTAGACCCCCGGGCTGCCCGCCCAGCCGCAGCCGCTCCCCCAGGACACCAGGCCTATCAGCCGTCCCTGGGCCACCAGCGGCCCGCCGCTGTCCCCCTGGCAGGCGTCCGGCCCGCCGGCCTTCTCGCCGGCGCACAGCATGGTCTCCGCGTGATACCTGCCTTCGTGCCCGCCCGGGTACGCGGTCTCGCACAGGGTGTCGCGCAGGACGCGCACGCGTGCAGCGTGCAGGCCACCGGCGAAGGAACCGGCGCCCGTGGTGTCGCCCCAGCCGTAGACGGTCGCGGTCGTACCGACCTGGTACCCGGGATCACCCGCGACGGCCATCCCGATGACCGACTCCGAGGGCAGCGCCGTGGCCAGGGTGAGCACGGCGAAGTCGCCGGAGTTGCTGGCCGGGTCGTAGCCCGGGTTCACCCAGGCCTTCCGGACGGCTATCTCCTCACCCCGGTCCGAGAGCAGGTCCGTACGACCCGAGATCACCCTGAGGTCGGGCACCCGGTCCGGCGTCGCCCCCAGGACCTCCTCGTCCATGCAGTGGGCAGCGGTGAGCACGGTGGTCCGGCCGACGGCCACACCGCCGCAGAACTGTCCCGCCCGGGTACCCCCGAACCGGTCACGGCTGGCCAGTGCCACCGTCCACGGACTCTCGGACACATCGACCGGGAACCCTCCGACGACGACACCGCCCGAGACCGCTGGAAGCGCCGGAGCGGCCGCTGCCAGCGGCATCGCGGTCGCTGCGGCGGTGAGGACCAGTGGTCGGGCCAGAATCCGAGCTAGGCGATGACGCATGCGCACTCCTCACACTGGGGCGTTGATGGGACACCCAGAGTGATTCACCTCGTCACACCGCGCACCCTCGGAACACCGCTGAGGCCCGGCCCCGAGAACGGGGCCGGGCCTCAGCGGACACACGGCTCGACGCCTTGGTGGACGCGCCTCGTACGGCGGTCCGTCGCGGCGCGGCGGCCGCCCGCGCGGCCTAGTCGAGGTAGTCGCGCAGCACCTGGGAACGGGACGGATGACGCAGCTTCGACATGGTCTTGGACTCGATCTGGCGGATGCGCTCGCGCGTGACGCCGTACACCTTGCCGATCTCGTCGAGGGTCTTCGGCTGACCGTCGGTGAGACCGAAGCGCATGGAGACGACGCCCGCCTCGCGCTCGGACAGGGTGTCCAGGACGGAGTGCAGCTGCTCCTGCAGAAGCGTGAAGCTGACCGCGTCGGCCGGGACGACGGCCTCGGAGTCCTCGATGAGGTCGCCGAACTCGCTGTCGCCGTCCTCGCCCAGCGGGGTGTGCAGGGAGATGGGCTCGCGACCGTACTTCTGGACCTCGATGACCTTCTCCGGGGTCATGTCGAGTTCCTTGGCCAGCTCCTCCGGGGTGGGCTCACGGCCCAGGTCCTGGAGCATCTGGCGCTGCACGCGCGCGAGCTTGTTGATGACCTCGACCATGTGCACCGGGATACGGATGGTGCGGGCCTGGTCGGCCATCGCGCGGGTGATCGCCTGACGGATCCACCAGGTGGCATAGGTGGAGAACTTGTAGCCCTTGGTGTAGTCGAACTTCTCCACCGCGCGGATCAGACCGAGGTTGCCCTCCTGGATGAGGTCCAGGAAGAGCATGCCGCGGCCGGTGTAGCGCTTGGCCAGGGAGACCACCAGACGGAGGTTGGCCTCCAGGAGGTGGTTCTTGGCACGGCGCCCGTCCTCGGCGATGATCTCCAGCTCGCGCTTGAGCTTCGGCGCCAGCTTGTCGGAGTTGGCCAGCTTGTCCTCGGCGAACAGACCGGCTTCGATCCGCTTGGCGAGCTCGACCTCCTGCTCGGCGTTGAGCAGGGGCACCTTGCCGATCTGCTTGAGGTAGTCCTTGACCGGGTCGGCGGTGGCACCGGCGGCGGCGACCTGCTGGGCGGGCGCGTCGTCCTCGTCCTCGTCGGACAGGACGAAACCGGCGTTCTCCGTGCCCTCCGGCTCCTCCGTCGCCTTGGTCTCCTCGACGGCCTCTTCGTCCGTCGCCTCGATGTCGTCCTTCTTGGCCGCGGTCTTCTTGGCGGCCGCCTTCTTGGCGGTGGTCTTCTTGGCGGCCGCCTTCTTGGCGGTGGTCTTCTTGGCGGCCGCCTTCTTGGCGGGCGCCTCCTCCTCGGCGACGGCGTCCGCGGCGGATGCGGCAGGTGTGGCTGAGGCGCTGGTCTTCCGGGTGGTCACCGCCTTCGCCGCGACCGTCTTGGTGGCGGTGCGCTTGGCGGGACTCTTCGCTGCGACGCTCTTTCGGGTGCGCTTGGGCTCCGCGGCACTGACCATCAGCGTCACACCCTCTTCCTCGAGGATCTGATTGAGGCTGCGCAGTACGTTCTTCCACTGAGTGGCCGGAATCTGGTCAGCTTCGAAGGCCCGACGCACGTCATCGCCGGCGATCTGCCCCTCAGCCTTTCCCCGCTCGATGAGCGCCATGACAGAGACGGATTCGGCGATCTCCGGCGGGAGCGTACGGGATGTGCTGGCCGACACGAACAACCTCTCGGAACGTTGAATAACGGCTTCCGGCCCCGTCCACGACGGACAGGAGCCGACCGCCGACTTGGGGATGGGCCGACGGTGCGGGCGGGGGCCGAGGAGGTGCACAGCGCCGTGAACGGCGTCCGTATTCCCTCCGCGACTGCCACCTCTTAGGTCATCGCGTTCTTTCCAGGAGCGTTACGCCCAATCCGCGTGGCCCGAGTCACATCCCGTAAGCGCCCAGAATCAATCAGACCGGGACAGAAACGGTCACTCGGGGGTGACAGCGGCACGGTGCCGGACCTTACGGCCCCTTCACCACTGTAGGACCTCGCGGGATCAAAGGTGATCCCGCGAGGTCCGACAGGAGGCGGCTCACCGGTCGGACGCTGCCACAGGAGGGGGGTGGCACGCCGGACCCGGCCGCCTTCGGAACGCGGTCAGTGCTCGCGCGGAGGACACGCGGGGGCGTTCGGTGCGCGCGAGGGTTTCAGTGCTCGCGCGGGGCGGGCACCACGGGGTGGACCATCAGCAGCTGGCTCATGGCGGCCTCGGCCGCCTCGCCGTCACCGCCGGCGAGGGCGTCGACGATCTGGCCGTGGTGCGCGAGCGACGTCTCGTTGGGTCGCTCGCAGCCCGTGGCCGGCCCACCCGAGACCTGCAGCGCGGCGGACACGATCCCGGAGAGGTGCTCCAGCATGCGGTTGCCGGCGACCTGGATGAGCAGCGAATGGAACTCGGAGTCGGCCCGGGCGAAGGTCAGCGCGTCACCCTGTCCCATCGCGTGGCCCATGATCTCCACCATGTCGGACAGACGCTGCTGAACGTCCTCACGTCCGTGCCCGGCGGCGAGACGGGCGGCCAGCGGCTCGATCGTCCAGCGCAGCTCGCAGAGCTCACGGCGCTGGTCGTCCCGCTGAGGCCCGAAGGCCCGCCACTCGATGATGTCCGGGTCGAGGAGATTCCAGTCGCTGACCGGGCGCACGCGCGTACCGACGTTCGGGCGGGCGCTGACCAGGCCCTTGGCCTCCAGGACACGGAGCGATTCACGGACGACGGTGCGGGAGACCTCGAAACGCTGGCCGATCTCCTCGGGAACCAGGGGGCGGTCGGCTCCCAGATCACCCGAAACGATCATCTGACCCAACTGCTGGACGAGTTGGCCGTGCAGCCCGCGTCCGCGGCTGCCCGCGGCACGGCGGCTCGCGCGGCCCAGTTCGGGATCGGTGTCCCAGACAGGGGCCCCGGCGCGGCCGCCGACGGGCGTGTCGGCATAGGGGTAGCGGTCGATTTCGCCCGGGTTCGCGAGACCGGATTCTGCGGAGCGGGCGGTGGTCATCATGGTGTGCGCAAGGGTACTCACGCATCTTTTGTCGGCGCGTCCCCCAACTGCCTTGAGGAGTTTGGTGAAAAGCACACGAAAGGGTGATCGCTCACCCCGTCGCAATTGACGCCTTATCGGAAGGAAGTGGGCTCTCCCCGGGGAGTTGTCGGCACGGACGGACCGATTCAGTCACGGTCTGTCGTCAACGGGCCCTGTTCCGCAAGGATGTGAGCAGATACGCGCAGAGCAGCACCGCCAGCGACAATGTCAGGGCGCCGCCCACAGGCTGGGCGAACACCCGCAACGCGCCCTCCAGGTACCGCTCGCCCCCGAAGGGCCACTGGAGCGGGAACATTTCACGCAGCCGCAGCGGCAGCCCCGCCGCGGTCCGCACCGACGGCCCGCTCACCGCTTTCCGCACCAGGGGCACGACGAGGAGGGGCACGGCGACGACCGCGGCGAGTCCGGCGGTGGTGGACCGGAAGATCCCCGCCGCCAGCACCCCCGTCCAGGCGCACCCGATCACGAGTCCGAGCCAACTCACCCCGAGCGGGAACCAGTCGCCGGGGACTTCGACGAGTTCCCGGCCGTACAAGAGATAGAGCACTTCGGCGTCGCACCCGATCGTCAGCACGGCCAGCACCAGCGCGGTGGCCGAGGCGACGAGGAGTTTCGCGGTCAGCAGCCCCAGGCGCCGGGGCACACTGCCCCGGTCCGCCGCCAGCGCGGGGTGGCGGAACTCGTCGCCGGAAGCCAGCGCGCCGAGCAGCCCCGCCCCGAGGGCCGCGGGCGGCAGGGGCAACTCCCTGGGCCATGCTGCGAGCAGCCGCGGCTGCGGGGTGTGCCCGGTACGGGCCAGCAGTACCGCGGTGAGCACGGACACCGCGAGCACGACGGCGCCGACGAGGAACCCGGTACCGACACCGGTGACCCGACGGATCTCGTAGCGCACCGGACGGAGGGGGCGGGGGGCGGGACGGACCGAAATGTGAGGCGGCAGACCGACCGAGGAATCCGGGGGAGGGCATCCGCCACCGGCGCGGGATCCGGCCGGGTGCTCAGCGGCGGAGGGCAGCGGATCGGAGGACGTCTCGACGGCAGGGGGCGGCTCGACGACGGAGGACGGCGCGGCGGCAGAGGACGGCGCGGCGGCAGAGGTTGGCGTGGCGGCGGAAGACGGCTCGCCCGAGGGGGCCGACGGCTGCTCGGTGTGCGGCGCGCCCGCCCCGGGACCCATGTCCCCCGTCTCGTCCGCGAGTTGGTGCACGACGACGCCGTTCCGGAACGCGATCTCACCCACGTCGGCGCAGGTACTGCCGTAGACGGAGATGCGGTTGCCGCCCTCCTGAGCCACCTCCACGGAACGCCGTGCGGTACGGGCCTCCTTGGCGAGCAGCGCGGACAGGCGGGCGGCGTGCGGCGTGCGGACGGCGACGCGGGGGCGGAGTCGGGTGCGCGAGAAGTCCGCGGCCGGCTGGTCGGCCACGACCCGACCCCGCTCGAGGGTGACCACCCGGTCCGCGAGGCGCGCCGCCTCCTTGGGGTCGTCCGTCGTACTCAGAACGGTGCCGCCCCGGGCCGCGTAGGCCCGGAGCATGCCGTGGAGCCAGCGGTTCTCGCCGGCGGAGAGTCCGCGGGCGGGTTCGTCGAGCACGAGGGTGTGCGGGTCCGCCAGCAGCGCGCAGGCCAGCCCGAGGCGTCGGTCCATACCGCGCGAGAGCGTGCCGAGGCGTTCCTCGCGCAGACTCACCAGCCCGACGACTTCGAGGACTTCGTCGGCACGGCGGACCGGGACTCCCACGGCGGCGCACAGCATGCGCAGGTGTCCGCGGACGGTGCGTGCGGGATGCCCCGGCACCTCGCCCAGCAGCACGCCGACTTCACGGGACGGGTGGCCGATGCGGTGCAGGGGACGGCCTCTGAAGTGGGTGACCCCACGGCCCGGTTGGAGTTCGAGCATGAGTCTGAGCACCGTCGTCTTGCCTGCGCCCGGCGCTCCGAGCAGCGCGGTGACGTGGCCCGCGTACGCCTCGAAGGAGACGTCGTCGACGGCGGGCGGAAGTTCTTTGCGAGGATTGCTGGTCAGTCCGAAGGCCTGGATCACCCGAAGCAAGATAGCGTGCCATATCGGGTTTTTCGGTCATCACCAGACCTGTTGGGGATGGGGAATCAGCCGTGCGGGATCCGTGATGTACCCCTGTGTCACACCTCGGGGCGCAGCATCGGCGGATTGAGCAGGGTGGCTCCGCCGGCTCGGAAGAGCTGAGCCGGGCGACCGCCCTGCCGGGTGGTCGTGCCACCCGTCGGAACCAGAAAGCCCGGTGTCCCCGTCACCTTGCGGTGGAAGTTGCGCGGGTCCAGCGCCACCCCCCACACGGCCTCGTAGACGCGGCGCAGCTCACCGACGGTGAACTCGGGCGGACAGAAAGCCGTGGCCAGCGACGAGTACTCGATCTTGGAGCGGGCGCGCTCCACCCCGTCCGCCAGGATCTGAGCGTGGTCGAAGGCGAGGGGCACCGCCGACTCGTCGTCTCTGCCGTACCCCGCCTGCTGCAGCAGTTCCTCGACCGGGGCCCAACGCGCGTTGCTGGCGTCGCCGCCCGCCCTGGGCGCGGGCAGGTCGGGAGCGAGTGCGAGGTGCGCGACGCTGACGACACGCATCCGGGGGTCGCGCTTGGGATCGCCGTAGGTGGCGAGCTGCTCCAGGTGTGCGCCGTCGGCCTGGGCGGGGGCTGCGGGGTCGTGCACCCGCAGCCCGGTCTCCTCAGCCAGTTCACGCGCCGCGGCCTGGGACAGGTCCTCGTCGGCCCGCACGAATCCGCCGGGCAGCGCCCACCGCCCCTGGAACGGCGGTTCGCCCCTGCGCACCGCCAGCGCGCACAGGGCATGGCGGCGCACGGTCAGCACGACCAGGTCCACGGTGACGGCGAAGGGCGGAAAGGCTGACGGGTCGTAGGACATGCGGCGATCATAGTCGTCTCCCTGACGATAAGCACTCTCTTCGCTGACTCGTCGGCTCGTCGGCCCGCCCACTCCCCGCTCACCTGTGCGGCGGGGGGCTCGGAGGGCGCACCGTCCGCCGGCAGCACCGCCCTCCCGCTCAGTCACTGAGCCCGGTCACTCCGCTCCCGCACTCCCCCGGCCCCGGGGCCGCGCACCTTCCGGCGGAGCCGTGCGACGAGAACACGTGGTACCCGGTCCCTCGTGCCCGGGGCGCTCCCCACCCGGACGCGTGCCACCGATCGCGGTACGGGGACTACGTGACTCACGGGAATCACGGGAATCACGGGAATCACGGGGATACGGAATCCGCGCGCTCGGCCGGCGTCCGTCCGAACGCGGCCGGCTCGGGGACCCGCCACCGGCACCGGAGACATGCGTGCGCTGTCGGCGGCGCGGGGACATCTCGTGTCGCACGGACGCCGCCTCCGCGGAAGGCACGGCCTCCTCCCCGGCACCCGGCGCCCGCACGCCCGGCGCCCCGATGCCCTCCCCCTCCCCGGTCCTGGTGGCCGGGTCGGTGGCGGGAGCGGCCGGAGGGGCGGCGGCCGGGCCGCCGTGGTCCGTCTTCCCATGGCTCTCGCGTTCCGCTCGCAGGCATCGGCGGATCGTTTCCGGGTCCAGGCCCTCGTTGCAGGCCTGGTGCAGAAGACGGGCGAAGAGGTAGTCGGGATCGGCGCCCAGGGCCATGGCAAGCGCCTCCCTGGCTTCCAGTTCGTCGCCGGTGGACCACGCGACCCAGCCGGCGAGCGTCAGGGGCGCCGCGGCGTGTTCGCCGTACGAACCGACGCAGCGGCGCGCCAGGGCCCGCCACAGCCGGAGCGCGGGACCTGCTTCCTCACCCTCCATCCACGCGGCCGCGCGGTCCCGGGTCGTCCGGTCCTGCAGGCCGAGGATCAGCGTCGCCGCCTCGTCGTGCCGGAGCAGTTCGTCGTCCCGCAGATCCGCCGGGAGCATGCCGGGCACGGGCGGGACGCCGGCGAGCCGGCCCATGACCTGTTCGGCCAGTTCCAGCGTCCTTTCGGCGACCTGGCATCGGCCCGCCGCATCGAGGATCCTGGGGATCAGCGCCTTGCTGGCGACGTCCAGGGCGGCTTCCTGTTCGAGGGCGGCGGCGTTCTCCCGCGGGAGGAACCTCGCCCTCAGCTCCCGCAGTGTGCCCCGGACCTGAAGCCCGGCGTAGGTCGCGGCGGCGGCCAGCACCGAGGTGCCGGGCAGCCCCATCGGCGTCCCCTCCGGCGGACAGCATGCCTCGTCGTCGCAGCAGTACGACCAGAAGCGGCCGTCCGACAGACACATGGCCTCCACCACGGGAACGTCGAGGGCACCGCACTCCACGCGCAGCGCGTGGGCGAGCGGGCCCAACCGCTCCTTGACCCGCGCCCCGGGTTCGCGGCTGCCCGGTTCCTGGCAGAGGAAGACCACCATCTGCTCGGGCTTGGCGCCTCGGCGCTCGCTGCCCGTCACCAGCCCCTGGGCCAGTTGCCGGGCGGCCGCGGGCCAGTCGTCCTTGTTCGCGGGGATGCCGAGCCTGGCACGACCGCCGAACCGGCTCCGCCCGTCCTTGTCGTACAGGGCGACCAGGACGATGCTGTCCTCGGGCCGGTAGCCGAGGAGGTAGGGCAGCGCGTCGGCGAGTTCGGCGGGGGTGCGCAGGGTGACCTGCTGCGCGTCGCCGTGGTCGCCGGAGGCGGTGCAGGCGATGTCCTTCGTACGCCGTGGGTGCGTGTGCTCGCCGTCCTGCCTCCTCTGCCGTGAGGGCTCGGCGGGGTGGACCGCGCCCTCGGGGTCCGGAAGGCCTGCGCGCTCGTCCTGCTTCCGCCCGGTGGTGCCGTCGTTCTCGGGTGATCCGTTCGTTTCGCTGCGGTTCGTCATGAGAAGAAGGTTTCGCGGATCGGGAAACCCTGCTCGCCCTGTGGACAACTCCCGCCAGGGACACGTCACGCACCCGCCTGACCTGCCCTTTCGCTTCCGCTGTGACCCGATTACCACACAAGTCCCCCCCTCGCCGCCCCACACCGCCGCCCGGCTGTCCTTGCCGTCCTGTTGTATGGGACTCATGGAGCACACGAACAACGCGGATCTCCGGACGGCGGCGGACGCCGTCCTCGCCCGGCTCGTCGGGGACGCCTCGGGAGAGGCCCGGCTGCGCGAGGACCAGTGGCGAGCGATCTAGGCACTGGTCGCCGACAAGCGCCGGGCCCTGGTCGTCCAGCGCACGGGCTGGGGCAAGTCCGCGGTCTACTTCGTGGCCACGTCTCTGCTGCGGGCCCGGGGCAGCGGTCCCACAGTGATCGTCTCCCCCCTCCTGGCGCTGATGCGCAACCAGGTCGAGGCCGCGGCCAGAGCCGGTATCCACGCCCGCACCATCAACTCCTCCAACAGCGAGGAATGGGAGACCATCCAGACCGAGATCGCCGCGGGCGCGGTAGATGTCCTGCTGGTGAGTCCGGAAGCGCTGACTTCTCCACTCATCACGTGAGGCGTTGAGACACTGGGCCTGCAGAGTCTCACCAGACGCAAAAATGCTCGACCTCACCACCCTGGGTACGGCCGCCAGGAGCAATCCACCACGTTGGGCCAGCCCTTGTTACTACTGATCTTTTCGTTAGTTCGGTGGGTGTGGCGGGCTCGTTGGTGGGAGTCTGGTGTCGTGTCTTTCAAGCCTTCGCCTGTTGTCTCCGGGCC
>NZ_JBFAKH010000147.1:0-9887 GCF_040655635.1 Streptomyces sp. NPDC050388 | reverse complement strand
CTCGTACCTGCCGCCGCACGTGTGGGCGGTCGCGGCGGGCTGGGCGCTGCTGGCCGGGGTGATCGGTTTCGTCTACTTCTGGAAGGCCGAGGAGAGGTACGGCCGTGGCTGACGCGAACACGGACCCGCGCACGCCCACCGTCATCGCGGACGACCTGCACATCGTCTACCGCGTCAACGGGGCCAGGGGCGGCAAAGGCAGCGCCACGGCGGCGCTGAGCCGCATGATCCGGCGGGGCAAGGACGACGCGGCACGGGGCGCGCGCACGGTGCACGCCGTGCGCGGGGTCTCCTTCGTCGCCTACCGGGGCGAGGCCATCGGCCTGATCGGCTCCAACGGCTCGGGCAAGTCGACCCTGCTGCGGGCCATCGCCGGTCTGCTGCCCGCCGAGAAGGGCAAGGTCTACACCGGCGGCCAGCCCTCTCTGCTCGGCGTCAACGCGGCCCTGATGAACGACCTGACGGGTGAACGGAACGTCATACTGGGCGGGCTCGCCATGGGCATGTCCCGCGAGCAGATCCGGGAGCGCTACCAGGAGATCGTCGACTTCTCCGGGATCAACGAGAAGGGCGACTTCATCACCCTGCCGATGCGCACCTACTCCTCCGGCATGGCCGCCCGGCTGCGCTTCTCCATCGCCGCCGCCAAGGACCACGACGTCCTGATGATCGACGAGGCGCTGGCCACGGGCGACCGCAAGTTCCAGAAGCGTTCCGAGGCGCGCATCCGCGAGCTGCGCAAGGAGGCCGGCACCGTCTTCCTGGTCAGCCACAACAACAAGTCGATCCGGGACACCTGCGACCGCGTCCTGTGGCTGGAGCGGGGCGAGCTGCGCCTGGACGGGCCGACGGACGAGGTGCTCAAGGAGTACGAGAAGTTCGCCGGGAAGTAGCCTGGCACGCCGGGGTCCGCCAGGCTCCGGCGTCTGCCAAGGAAGCGTCAACTCCCGCCCTGTGTAGGAAACTTGAAGCCAATCGGTGCGTTGTGGTGATGCACGGGACACCCCGGCGGTCGGTATCGCGTTGTACAACGTAAGCTGTAGCGGTGCCTAAAGACGGCAATCAGGGCCATAACGCGCGACGCCGCCCGGCGGTCCCCTCCACCGGAAGCGTGGGCGGCGTGTCCGAAATAGTGTGAATTGGGTCGGCAGTGTAGAACGGGAGATGTGACGGCAATGGCTACGGAGGCTCCCCTGCTGAACGCAGCATGTGTCGTCCCCGCCCAGGGCAGCCCTCGATGACGCGAACCGGCACGCCGCGCGGCGTCGACCCCGAGCGCGCCACCCTCGACAAGGCCGCCGCCGAGAACTTCCCGGTGGCGCCCTTCTTCCTGCCCAGGGCCTGGCGTGACGACCTGATGGCGGTCTACGGCTACGCCCGGCTGGTCGACGACATCGGCGACGGCGACCTGGCCCCCGGCGGAGCCGACGCCCGGCTGCTCGGCGTAGCCCCCGAACGGGCCGATGACCGGACGGCGCTGCTGGACGCGGTCGAGGCGGATCTGCACCGAGTGTTCGACGACGTCCCGCGCCATCCGCTGCTGCGCGGGCTCCAGCCGACGGTCCGCCGCCACGCCCTGACCCCGGAACCCTTCCTGGGCCTGATCGCCGCCAACCGCCAGGACCAGATCGTCAGCCGCTACGAGACCTACGACGACCTGCTCGCCTACTGCGCGCTGTCGGCCAACCCGGTCGGCCGCCTCGTCCTCGCCGTGACCGGCACCGCGAGCCCCGAGCGGATCCGCCGTTCCGACGCCGTCTGCACCGCTCTCCAGATCGTCGAGCACCTCCAGGACGTCGCCGAGGACCTCGGCCGCGACCGCGTCTACCTGCCCGCCGCGGACATGAAGCGCTTCCACGTCCGGGAGGCGGACCTCGCCGCGCCGCACGCCGGCGCGTCGGTGCGCGCGCTGATCGCATTCCAGGCGCAACGCGCCCGGGACCTCCTGGAGGAGGGCGAGCCCCTCGTGGCCGGCGTCCACGGCAAGCTGAAACTGCTGCTCGCGGGATTCGTGGCAGGGGGAAGGGCGGCCCTCGGCGCCATCGCCGCCGCCGAATACGACGTACTCACCGGCCCGCCCAAGCCCGGCAAGGTCCGGCTGCTGCGCGAGGTGGGCATGACGCTGCGAGGAGAGGGGTGATCCGGACCGTGGAATCGGAAGCACACGCGTCAGCACCGGTACTCGCCGCATACCGGTACTGCGAGGCCGTCACCGGACAGCAGGCCCGCAACTTCGCCTACGGTATCCGGCTGCTGCCGACGCCCAAGCGGCGCGCGATGTCCGCGCTGTACGCGCTGTCCCGGCGCATCGACGACATCGGCGACGGCCCGCTGGCGGACGACGTCAAGGTGGCCAGGCTCGAGGACACCAGGGCGCTGCTCACCCGGATCCGGAACGGCGCGGTCGACGAGGACGACACCGACCCGGTCGCCGTCGCCCTCGCGCACGCCGCACAGCGGTTCCCGATTCCGCTCGGCGGCCTGGACGAGCTCCTCGACGGCGTCCAGATGGACGTGCGCGGCGAGACCTACGAGACCTGGGACGACCTGAAGGTCTACTGCCGCTGCGTCGCGGGTGCCATCGGGCGCGTCTCCCTCGGCGTCTTCGGTACGGAACCCGGAGCGCGGGGCGTCGAGCGCGCCGCCGAGTACGCCGACACGCTGGGGCTCGCGCTCCAGCTCACCAACATCCTCCGGGACGTCAGGGAGGACGCCGAGGGCGGTCGCACGTACCTGCCCGCCGACGACCTCGCCAAGTTCGGCTGCGCGGCCGGGTTCAGCGGGCCGACCCCGCCGCAGGGTTCCGACTTCGCGGGCCTCGTCCACTTCGAAGTACGCAGAGCCCGCGCCCTGTTCGCCGAGGGCTACCGGCTGCTGCCCATGCTCGACCGGCGCAGCGGTGCCTGTGTCGCCGCCATGGCCGGCATCTACCGCCGCCTCCTCGACCGCATCGAGCGCGAGCCCGAGGCCGTGCTGCGCGGCCGGGTCTCCCTGCCCGGACGGGAGAAGGCCTACGTCGCGGTGCGCGGCCTCTCCGGCCTGGACACCCGGAACGCGACCCGGCGGACCGTCAGGAGGCGTGCCTGATGGACACACCGCTCCCGGTCGGCGCCCCCGCCGGGAAGCGGCGGGCAACCCTCCGCCGCGACGCCGCGTCCCGTACTGAGACGGCCGTCCGCACACCGTCCGGGCCGTACGGCAGCCGGGCAGGAAAGGGCGCACCATGACCCGTGTCAACAGGCCCGAAGGCTCACTCGCCGGCGATCGGGCACCGGCGGGACGGCATGCCGTCGTGATCGGCGGCGGGCTCGCCGGAGTCACCGCCGCGCTCGCGCTCGCCGACGCCGGAGTGCGCGTCAGCCTGCTCGAGGGCCGACCGCGGCTCGGCGGGCTCGCCTTCTCCTTCCGGCGCGGCGACCTGACCGTCGACAACGGCCAGCACGTGTACCTGCGCTGCTGCACCGCCTACCGCTGGTTCCTCGACCGGATCGGCGGAGCGGCCCTGGCACCGCTGCAGAATCGTCTCGACGTCCCCGTTCTCGACGCCGACCGACCCGAGGGCCGACGGCTCGGCCGACTGCGCCGCGACGCGCTGCCCGTACCCCTGCACCTGGGGCGCGGCCTCGCCACGTACCCGCACCTCTCGCTCGCCGAGCGGGCCGGGGCGGTCCGGGCCGCACTCGCGCTCAAGGGGCTCGACCTCGCCGATCCGGCCCTCGACGACCAGGACTTCGGCAGCTGGCTGGCCGCGCACGGCCAGTCGGCGCGCGCCGTCGAGGCACTGTGGGACCTGGTCGGGGTCGCCACCCTCAACGCGGTCGCGGGCGACTCCTCCCTGGCGCTCGCCGCGATGGTGTTCAAGACCGGACTGCTGTCCGACCCGGGCGCCGCCGACATCGGCTGGGCCCATGTCCCGCTGGGCGACCTGCACGACCGGCTGGCCCGCAAGGCGCTCGACTCCGCGGGCGTCCGTACCGAGGTCCGTACCCGCGTCACCTCCGTCTCCCCGCACGGCGACGCGGGGTGGAGCGTCCGGTTTCCCGGCGAGACACTCGAGGCGGACGCGGTCGTCCTCGCCGTACCGCAGCGCGAGGCGCACGACCTGCTGCCCGCGGGAGCGCTCGACGAGCCGGAGCGGCTGCTCCGCATCGGCACCGCGCCGATCCTCAACGTCCACGTCGTCTACGACCGCAAGGTGCTCGCCCGGCCCTTCTTCGCGGCCCTCGGCAGCCCCGTGCAGTGGGTCTTCGACCGCACCGAGGCGTCCGGCCTGCGGCAGGGGCAGTACCTGGCCGTGTCGCAGTCGGTCGCGCAGAACGAGATCGACGAGCCGGTGGCCGCGCTGCGCGCACGCTATCTGCCCGAACTGGAACGGCTGCTGCCGCGCACCCGCGGAGCCGGCGTACGGGACTTCTTCGTCACCCGGGAGCGCACCGCCACGTTCGTTCCCGCACCCGGCGTCGGACGGCTCAGGCCCGGCGCCCGCACCAAGGCCCCCGGCCTGTACCTGGCCGGAGCGTGGACCGCCACCGGGTGGCCCGCGACCATGGAGGGTGCGGTCCGCAGCGGCGTCGACGCGGCGGACGCCGCGCTGGGCGCCCTGGGCCGGCCCCGCCCCCGCCACCTCTTCGCAGAGGAGGAGGCGGCCGACCGCGGCGTTCCGGGCGCCGCCGTGCGAGGTGGACTCCGGTGACCGCCGACGCACCCGCCGCGGCAGGCCCGCGCACCCCCGGTACCGCAACAAGAGGAGAGACTGTGCCCACTGTGCCCCCGGCCTCGAAGGCCGCTGGAAGGACCGCGGCGGACGCGCCCGCGCTCCTGGAGCGCGGCCGGACACTGGCCATGCCGGTACTGCGGGCGGCCATCGACCGCCTGGCGCCTCCCATGGACACCGTCGCCGCCTACCACTTCGGCTGGCTCGACGCCGACGGCCGGCCCGCCGACGGCGACGGCGGCAAGGCCGTGCGCCCCGCGCTCGCCGTGCTGTCCGCCGAGGTCACCGGTGCCGCCCCCGAGGTCGGCATCCCCGGCGCGGTCGCCGTCGAACTCGTGCACAACTTCTCCCTGCTGCACGACGACCTGATGGACGGCGACGAACAGCGCAGGCACCGCGACACCGTCTGGAAGGTGCACGGCCCCGCCCAGGCCATCCTGGTCGGCGACGCCCTGTTCGCCCTCGCCTACGACGTGCTGCTGGAACTCGGCACCGCCGAGGCCGCCCGGGCCGCCCGCCGGCTGACCACCGCCAGCCGCTCCCTCATCGACGGCCAGGCGCAGGACATCTCCTACGAGCACCGCGAACGGGTCGGCGTCGAGGAGTGCCTGGAGATGGAGGGCAACAAGACCGGCGCCCTGCTGGCCTGCGCCAGTTCCGTCGGAGCCGTCCTCGGCGGTGCCGACCAGCACACCGCCGACACCCTGGAGACCTACGGCCACCACCTCGGCCTGGCGTTCCAGGCCGTCGACGACCTGCTCGGCATCTGGGGCGACCCGGCTGCCACCGGCAAGCAGACCTGGAGCGACCTGCGGCAGCGCAAGAAGTCCCTCCCGGTCGTGGCGGCGCTCGCCGCGGGCGGCTCCGCCTCCGAACAGCTCGCCCACATCCTCGCCACCGACGCCGAGAGCAGCGACTTCGCGAACTTCTCCGAGGAGGAGTTCGCGGCCCGCGCGGCTCTCATCGAGCAGGCCGGCGGACGGGAGTGGACCGCCGAGGAAGCACGTCGTCAGCACACCACCGCCATCGAAGCCCTCGACGCCGTCGACATGCCCGACCGAGTACGGGACCAGTTCACGGCGCTCGCGGACTTCGTCGTCGTACGAAAGAGATGATCACCATCGGTCGAATAGCCCTCGCGTAGTCGCCGGCCGGTGTGACGAGGAGTACGGCACCGGCCGACGGCGGACCCACAGCAGACGCACACCTTGCAGGACTGCACGAAGGGGAAGCCATGACAGCGACGACCGACGGAAGCACCGGGGCGGTCCTGCCGTCCCGAGTGACCGCGGCCAGCGAAAACGACACCGACATCCCCGTGGCGGCCGGGGCACCCGACATCGCCGCCGGCGCCATGCGGCGCGCCACCGAGTTCCTGCTGTCCCGCCAGGACGACCAGGGCTGGTGGAAGGGAGACCTCGAGACCAACGTCACGATGGACGCCGAGGACCTGCTGTTGCGTCAGTTCCTCGGCATTCTCGACGAGAAGACCACCCGTGCCGCCGCCCTGTTCATCCGGGGCGAGCAGCGCGAGGACGGCACCTGGGCCACCTTCCACGAAGGCCCCGGCGAGCTCTCCGCCACCATCGAGGCGTACGTCGCCCTCCGGCTGGCCGGTGACCCGCCGGACGCCCCGCACATGGCGCGGGCCTCCGCCTGGGTCCGCGCGCACGGCGGGGTCGCCGCCTCCCGGGTCTTCACCCGGATCTGGCTGGCCCTGTTCGGCTGGTGGAAGTGGGAGGACCTGCCGGAACTCCCGCCCGAGCTGATCTGGTTCCCGTCCTGGGTGCCGCTCAACATCTACGACTTCGGCTGCTGGGCACGGCAGACCATCGTCCCGCTGACGATCGTCTCCGCCGAGCGGCCGGTACGGCCCGCCCCGTTCCCGCTGGACGAGCTGCACACCGACCCGGCCCGCCCCAACCCTCCCGTACCGCTCGCTCCGGCGACCAGTTGGGACGGCGCCTTCCAGCGGCTGGACAAGGGCCTGCACGCGTTGCGCAGGGCCGTCCCGCGCGGGCTGCGCAGGGCGGCGATGCACACCGCGGCCCGCTGGATCATCGAACGGCAGGAGAACGACGGCTGCTGGGGCGGCATCCAGCCGCCCGCCGTGTACTCGGTCATCGCCCTGCACCTGCTCGGCTACGACCTGAACCACCCGGTGATGCGCGCGGGACTCCAGTCCCTGGACCGGTTCGCCGTGTGGCGCGAGGACGGCGCCCGGATGATCGAGGCCTGCCAGTCCCCGGTGTGGGACACCTGTCTCGCCACCATCGCCCTGGCCGACGCCGGTCTGCCCGCCGACCACCCGCAACTGGTCAGGGCCGCCGACTGGATGCTCGGCGAACAGGTCGTCAGACCCGGTGACTGGTCCGTCCGCAGGCCCGGACTGCCGCCCGGTGGCTGGGCGTTCGAGTTCCACAACGACAACTACCCCGACATCGACGACACCG
The DNA here is from genome assembly GCF_040655635.1 of Streptomyces sp. NPDC050388. Lineage (NCBI taxonomy): Bacteria > Bacillati > Actinomycetota > Actinomycetes > Kitasatosporales > Streptomycetaceae > Streptomyces > Streptomyces sp. NPDC050388. The sequence continues at coordinate 2,720 of NZ_JBFAKH010000147.1, read as the reverse complement.
CCGAGGTGGTCCTCGCACTCCGCCGGGTCAAGCACCACGACCCGGAGCGGGTCGACAACGCCATCGGCCGCGGGGTGCGCTGGAACCTCGGCATGCAGTCCCGCAACGGTGCCTGGGGCGCGTTCGACGTCGACAACACCAGCCCGTTCCCCAACCGGCTGCCGTTCTGCGACTTCGGCGAGGTCATCGACCCGCCGTCGGCCGATGTCACCGCCCACGTCGTGGAGATGCTCGCCGTCGAGGGACTCGCCCACGACCCGCGCACCCGGCGCGGCATCCGGTGGCTGCTCGCCGAACAGGAGCCGGACGGCTCGTGGTTCGGCCGCTGGGGCGTCAACTACCTCTACGGCACCGGGTCCGTGGTGCCCGCGCTGGTCGCCGCCGGGCTCCCCGGCTCGCACCCGGCGATCCGGCGGGCCGTCGCCTGGCTGGAGTCGGTCCAGAACGACGACGGCGGCTGGGGCGAGGACCTGCGCTCCTACCGGCACGCCCGTGAGTGGAGTGGCCGGGGCGCCTCGACCGCGTCGCAGACGGGGTGGGCGCTGATGGCCCTGCTGGCGGCCGGCGAGAAGGAGTCCGGGGCCGTCGAGCGCGGCATCGCGTGGCTGGCCGCCACCCAGCGGGAGGACGGCTCCTGGGACGAGCCCTACTTCACCGGCACCGGTTTCCCCTGGGACTTCTCCATCAACTACCACCTCTACCGGCAGGTCTTCCCGCTCACCGCGCTCGGCCGGTACGTGAACGGGGAACCGTTCGCCGGGAAGCCCGCCGCGGGCACGGCGAGCGCGGGCGCACCGGATGCTTCGGGCGTCGGCGTGTCGGACGCCGGAGCGTCGGGTCCCGGACCGGAGCAGCGGCTCGCCGAGGCGAAGGGCAGCTGATGAGTGTCCGGCCGGCCCCGGCCCCGCTGCTGATCGCCTGCGCGCTCGGCATCGAGCAGCTCGCCCTGCACAGGCGGGTGCGGGCAGGGGCCGCCGGGCCGGTCGCCGTCCTGCGGACGGGCATGGGGCCGGAGGCGGCCGAGCGCTCGATCACCCGGATGCTCGCCGAACGGGTGCTGCGCGACGCGGCCGTGCTGGCCACCGGCTTCTGCGCGGGGCTGGCTCCCGGGATGCACCCCGGCGACCTGGTGGTCGCCGGGGAGACCCGGGACCCGCGCGGCAGCGTCCCCTGCGACGGCACCGAACTGCTGGTGAAGGAACTGGTCCGGGTCGCCCCGGGGCGCACCGTCCACACCGGTCCGCTCACCGGTTCCGAGCACGTCGTCCGCGGGCACGAACGGTCCGATCTGCTCGCCACCGGCGCGATCGCCGTGGACATGGAGTCCGCGGCCACGCTCCTGAGCGCCGTCCGGGTGGGTGCGCGCCCTGTTGCGGCCGTCCGGGTGGTCGTGGACGCTCCTGAACATGAACTGGTCCGGATCGGCACGGTGCGCGGTGGAATATCGGCTTTCCGCGTTCTTCGTTCCGTTCTTCCCGCGTATCTCGAATGGCACCGTTCCTTGCTGCTCCCCAGGAGGTGAGCCAGATGGCCATGCCACTGCGGCAGTCCATCAAGGTCGCTACGTACTTGGCCGAACAGAAGCTCCGCAGGCGCGAGAAGTTTCCGCTCATCGTCGAGCTGGAACCGCTCTTCGCCTGCAATCTCGCGTGCGAGGGCTGCGGGAAGATCCAGCACCCGGCCGGGGTGCTCAAGCAGCGCATGCCGGTCGCCCAGGCCGTGGGCGCGGTGCTGGAGTCCGGTGCGCCGATGGTGTCGATCGCCGGCGGTGAGCCACTGATGCACCCTCAGATCGACGAGATCACACGCCAGTTGGTGGCCAGGAGGAAGTACGTGTTCCTGTGCACCAACGCCATGCTGCTGCGCAAGAAGATGGACAAGTTCACGCCGTCGCCCTACTTCGCGTTCGCCGTGCACATCGACGGGCTGCGCGAGCGGCACGACGAGTCCGTCGCGAAGGAGGGCGTGTTCGACGAGGCCGTGGCCGCCATCAAGGAGGCCAAGCGGCGCGGCTTCCGGGTCACCACCAACTCGACCTTCTTCAACACCGACACCCCGCAGACCGTCGTCGAGGTGCTCAACTACCTCAACGACGACCTCAAGGTCGACGAGATGATGATCTCGCCCGCCTACGCCTACGAGAAGGCCCCCGACCAGGAGCACTTCCTGGGTGTGGAGCAGACCCGGGAGCTGTTCAGGAAGGCCTTCGCCGGCGGCAACCGGCGCCGCTGGCGACTGAACCACTCCCCGCTGTTCCTGGACTTCCTCGAGGGCAGGATCGACTTCCCGTGCACCGCGTGGGCGATCCCGAACTACTCGCTCTTCGGATGGCAGCGCCCCTGCTATCTGATGAGCGACGGCTATGTGCCGACGTACCGGGAGCTGATCGAGGAGACCGACTGGGACAAGTACGGCCGGGGCAAGGACCCGCGCTGCGCCAACTGCATGGCGCACTGCGGATACGAGCCCACCGCCGTCCTCGCCACCATGGGGTCGCTCAAGGAGTCCCTGCGCGCCATGCGCGACACGGTCTCGGGAAACAGGGAGTGAGGCGATGACCGCCGTATCGCTCGGGATGCCCGGGGCGCCCGCGTCGTCGCTCGCCGAGCGGCGTGCGTCGCGGCGGATCCAGGTGGGGTCGGTGGCGGTGGGCGGGGACGCGCCGGTGTCGGTGCAGTCGATGACCACCACGCGCACCTCCGACATCGGCGCGACGCTGC
>NZ_JBFAKH010000146.1:0-9988 GCF_040655635.1 Streptomyces sp. NPDC050388 | reverse complement strand
GCCGACCCAGGCAGAGCCGAGCAGACGCGGCCCCTGGCGTCCAGGTCGTTCGTACAGTGGCGCGCTCCACCTGGACGCCAGGAACCACGCCCGCTTCACGGTGTGTGGGTCGACGGCGGATGGGATGGGAGCTGGGGTGAGGGGTGGGTTGTTGTGGTCTGCGGGTGCGTGCACCACGCCTATAGGGACGATGCCCAGACGACAACCCCGGCAGGGACGAGGGCACAGGCGAGGCCGAAGCTCAGGCATGCATAGGCCAGCGCTTTGAAGGCCTTGTGCTTTTGAGCCCGAAATGCTGCGAAACAGGTGAAGTTGACGATGGCGAGGCACGGCAGAGTGATGAAGACGAACCCCAGCGCTGCCATGATTCCCCCGATCAGCCGACCGCCCTACAGCCGGAAGCTACAGCAACTAGCGCGGCCGCCCACCACCAGGCCAGGCGACGGTTGGACGGCACACCCAGGCCGCTACGTAGGCCACGCGTGCCCTCCGCGTGCCCGATCGAGCAGCGACCGGCGGGGAACGACGGGGAATCTCGGCGAGCGTCCCGAGGATGCGCAGGTCATCGTCACGCCAGGTCATTGGCCGTCCGCGTACGCGATCTTCCAAACTGGTGCTCCCGGACCCGGGCGGCGGCGCTTGACTGGGCCATCAAGACTCCGTCGGCCTTCGCTGTCACCGCATGGGCTTCAGTACATGGCCCAGTGCGACGAGGCCGATTCCCACGGCGAGAAGTGACAGGGAGTGGAAGTTCCAGCTGATCAGCATCAGCAGGGTACCCGCTCCCCAGAGCCTGGGTTGCCGCACCCGTTGCTGGAGCCACCGGCCCGGCATACGGCCGAGGAGCAGAGCGTGCACCCCGACAACGGCGAAGACGATGGACAGCGTGAACAGAACCAAGAGCCCTGCACCGAACAGGAACAACCCCATCCCCCCTCGTCAAGGCCGCATGCAGTGGCTGACATCAGCGCCTGACACCAACAAGCACGAACAGCGGCGGTTGCCGCTGGACCTTAACGGACGAACAGCCGAGGCATAGAGCCGGTTGATCGACGGTGCAGGCCCGCCGTGATCGACCTGATAAGGATGAGGCCAGACTTCAAAGCCTGCGACGAAGGAGATCTTCCATGGACAGGCCCAATGACCGGTTACTGAGGTTGAACTCGTGGTGTCGTAAGGGCTGACCGGTCTCGCCGCCCCTTGTGGGGGTGTTCGACGTGGTGAGGTGGGTGAGGCGCCGTCTACCAACGGTGCCAGACCGCGTCAGGTGCGCCGTCTCGCATAACGGACTGGTCGTCGCCCGCGACGAAGAACAGGGCCGAGGAGATGATGCGGTCGCCGGCGCGCTGGGCGCCGATTTCAAGCTGGAAGCCGTCGCAGGAGATGTCGCCGCTGGGACTGAACCGCAGGCCGGTGTCGTGCTTGATCGCGTGGGCTTCCATTTCCTGCGCGAGCTGCGACGGTACACGGCCGATGAGCCGGATTCCCTCGCAGCTCACCTGAGGACCGAGTCGCCCGTCGACGCGGACGTAGGCCAGTTCTCCGTTCGTGTGGAAGTAGCACTCCACCGCCCCCTGGCTCGTGGGGGTGTCTTCCTTGGAGAAACGCACGGGGTTCCACCCCGGGCTGTATCCGTCGGGCCGAGTGGTGAAGCCGTGCGCGGCCAGGGCCGCGATGACCTCTCCCTGGCGCATGTCCATGCGCAGAGGTCCCAGGGTTCGCCCGGGGAGGTAGTTCCAGTGATCCCGTTCCGCGTCCGGGAGCACCGGCCACATACCTGTATCCATTACACGATGATCGCCCACTCGGTTCACGTCCCGCGCATCAGGGGCTGGTGGGACAACCGGTCGGGGCAGTGACAGCCGGTCGTTCCCACCACGGCCGTCCAGGAGCAGTGGGGTTGAACTTGTGGTGTTGTGTCGTTGCTCAGCCGGGTCTGATGATCAGGCCGGTCTCGGTGAGGCAGCCGTCTATGAGGTGGCTGCGGTACTGGATGTGCCGTAGGCCGCGTCGGATGCGCTGGATGAGATGTTCGGGGGTGCTGAAGGCGACGTTGGAGAGCCAGCCGCGCCGAAGAAGGGACCAGACCCCTTCGACCGGGTTGAGGTCGGGCGCGTAGGGCGGCAGGTAGTAGATGGTCAGCCAGTCCCGGGCTGCCGCCCATCCCCTCAGCTCAGCGGCTTTGTGAACGTTGAGGTTGTCCCATACGAGCACGATCGGGCCGCCGAGCTGCTGATGGGCTGCGATCAGCAGGTCCCGGTAGTCGCGCCAGGAGAAGCTCTTGCGTCCGTCGCGCCGGCCGTCGTCCCGGCGCGGCCGGTAGATCAGCCGCGACCTGTGACCGGGCTTGTAGCAGGTCAGCGCGGCAATGGACACCCGTCTGCGCGACCGGCCACGGACCCGCACCACCGGGGTCCGGCCGCGCTGTGACCAGGTCTTGGTCTGCGGCGGCGTCATGGAGAAACCGGCTTCGTCCTCGAAGACGAGCCAGGCTCCACGGGCCGCCGCGAGCCTTCCGCGCACGGCCACACTCCCCCGCAAGCGGGGGCACCCCCACCTTGACCCACCCGGCCACCGCCTCGTCGTCGCGTTCCATCGCGCGTCGGGCCGGGACCTGGCAGGACCAGCCGTTGCGGACCAGGAGCTTGCGCACGCCCTGGATCGTGTAGGTCAGGTGGAAGCACCGGCCGATCACCGTCTTCACACGGCTTAAGGTCCAGCGCTGATCTTCCCAGCCGTGCGCGGCCGGCCCCTTGGCCAGTTCCGCTTCCAGCTGGCCGAACTGCTTCTCGCTCAGCCTCGGCAGCGACGCCGGCCCCTGCGACCGCAGAGCCCGCGGACCGCCCTCGTTCCACATCTGCCGCCACCGCTGCACCGAGCGGACGCTGACCCGCAGGTCCTTGGCGATCACCCAGCTCGCCTCACCCCGAGCGAATCGCTCCGCCGCCTGCAGCCGTAATTCCTCGCGGAACTGCTGCCGTTCGGCGGTCAGCCCGCCCCCTTGTGGATACCGCATACCCCGGTGATACCGCAGCGGACCACGGCCCGTCAGCCCCTACGACACCACGAGTTCAACCTGAGTAGTTGCGTTCGCGCTGCTCCTCGTAGCGGGCGGGCTGTGGCTGACGTTCGGGGCCGGTACATCAGGCGCCGGCCGATTGTGGGGCATCGTCATCGCCTTCCCGGCAACGATCTACCTCTGGTTCTGCATCAGAGCGCAGATCAGGGCCATCAAGGAGGACAACCGACAGGCGCGAATCCGCAGAGAGCAGCGGAGACGGTCGCGTGGGTGACGTCGCACAGCCGACGGACGGCGGCGGACGAGCGCGGACACTTGCAGACCATCGCAGCAGGCGAGAAGCACACCAGCCCAAGGCCGAGCGTCCGCCCAAGTTGCTTCGGGACGAAGAGGTCAGTCATGGCATTGACCGGTCCATCACACCACGCCACGATGATCGGCGTGATGTACATCGCTGATCTTGCTGTCCGCCCTCTGTTTCGCAATCCTCCCAGCACAGTCGGTGCCGTCGTCCTCCTCCTGGTGGGAGCCGGCGTGCTGTGCGGGGGCATCGTCATCGCCACCGACTACAAGAAGGCGGCGTTCCGCCTCTACGCGAAGGCGATCCGCATCTACGGCGGCACTCCGGCAGAGCCATTGAGCTTTAGAGTGGGAGGGCTCCTCGCCATCCTCGGTGGCAGCGGCGCGGTTTCTGCAGGCATCTACTGGCTCAGCCGATAGTCAGTGCGGGTCTCCGATAAGGCGCGTCCGCCGGGCCGTCTCTGGGCCGTCGGAGGGTGCTCAACGACGACCAACGCTGACAACCATCGACAGCGAAGTCGCAGGTCGCAGCGTTGATCGATTACTCGGCCGCAGGTCAGAGACCCGGCCCTTCACTTCTTCGGCTACTGAGGTTTTCTCAGTAAAGATCATTTCCAGTGGTTGTTGAGTACGAGGGCGGCGCGGGTTATCGGCGTTGAGCGTTCTTCTCGAGCGTCTGACGCTTCACTTGTCTCCACGAGTACACCGTGAGGACGAGAGACACGCAGCCGACCGCTAGGAACATCAATCGCTTGGCGATGCCATCAAGATTGATGGCGCCTCCGAAGCCTGCTACGAGGCCGCAAAAGCCGAGGAAAAGAGATCGCTGGCCCAGCAGCTGATCAACCAAGCCTCTGATGAATCCGCCGCCTTGCAGCGAGTTCCACGATTTTCTCAGTGTCATTTCATCACTCGACTTTCTTCGTTCTGATCGGCCGTCATGTCAAGTCCGGGCTGGCTGCGGCCCAGGCCCTTTGGGCGGCATGGATTTCGGCATTGGGGGCAACAGGTCGGCAGAGAATGGCGCAGCCCATGTGCGCGGAACCGACACAGGAGGCCGAAACGGCACGCCAGGTGCTCTGGCGGGCCGTTTCATGCGAGGCCGGAGCTACGGATTCTGCTGCCGAGCCTGCTCCTCATCTCGCTGATGCTTCATGTATCTCCATGAAACCATCAGGAGTACGACGGATACGCATCCGATCGTGATGAGAGTGAGTCGTGCCGTGAGGCCCTTGTTGGTGATGGCCCCAATGAAGCCGGCCAAGACTCCACAAATACCGAGGAAGAGTGATCGCCACCCGAGCAGCATTTCACCCAGGCCAGCAGTCGAGGCTCTCATGAATCCACCACCCTGCAGCGATTTCCAGTTACTTTCTCTCCGCGTCATTTCATCACCACGTGATCGGGGGCTGTGCAGGGCGATCGAAGGGGCCGGGTGCGATGTAGCGGACCGGACCGTCCTCCGGGAGCATGTAGCCTACGACCGTCGCCCCCGGGGCGACAGGCCAGGTGAGGTGCCAGTCATCAGGGCGTATGCCTCATGATCCCTTGTGCCGTCAGCGGGCGCCCGCAGTTTCCGCTAGAAAGCGTCTGACATCCATGGCCGACATCAACGTGGCCGGACGGCCACGGACGAAGAGGATCGTTTAGCTTGGCGTTTAACCCCTGAGCTGTTTCAAGCGAATATGTTCGGTGAGGGTCTCGACACGTTTCACGGTTTTCCCGGGCTCGTGCCGCTGGGCTGACCTGCGGTTTCTTGACCCGGGTGGGCGTCCCGGGCCGGGCCTGGACGGTTTCGGCCCGGCCGCCGGACGGGCGGCCTTCATGCGGAGGTGGCGGAACCCTCGGCGGACGCGGGCGGGGGTGAGCCGCTGTGGCTCGGCAGGCCGTTCCCAGGGGTGGCGCAGGTCCTCGGCCAGCGAGCGGGCGAGGCGGAGCTGGGTGTGTGCGGCGATCACCAGCCAGGTCCGCGGTGTCGGGGTGGCGGACTTTCGGACGGCTCCAGCCGAGTGTCTGCTTGAGGAAGCGAAAGGTGTGCTCCAGGTCGAACCTGCGCAGGAACGCCTGCCAGCGCACGTCCACCTGGTCGGCGGCGAGACCGGTGGCGGAGGTCCACAGCCACACCGGTTTCGCCTCGCGCTCGCCAGGCAGGTGCTCCACCTTGAGCCGGATCAATGTGCCGTGCTGCGTGGGCAGTTCGCCCTCGTGGTCGAGCCAGGCACTGCGGGCCTGCAGTTTCGGATGCATGCGGTCCCAGGCGCTTGCCTCGGCCCGGCCGTAGCGGGTGGTTTCGCAGGTGGTGAGCCGGTCGGGGACGTGCCAACCGTCCGGTCGGGCGAGGGAGAATCTGGCTCCGTGTTTGCGGGGGCGTCCGCCTTTGGGGGTGGAATGCGCGGGACCTGCGTCGCGGTACATCACGCGGTCCGAGCGCAGCCGGGCCATCACCTCCACAGGCAGGTCACGCAGCGCATACGAGAGGCGAGGTGCGTCATAGCCGGCGTCCAGCACGATGAGAATCGCCTTGCTTCCCGGCTTCCAGTGACCAGCCGAGATCAACCGCTCGACCACGCCGCGCAGTTGGGCCGCTGCCACGGCGACCGCGTCGTCGGCCGGGCCCAGGCGGACGACGTCGAGCAGAGCGCACCAGGAAGTGCGGCCGGTCTCCAAAGCGGCGACGAAAGAGTACGGCCAGCCGGGCACGAACTGGTCGCTGGCACGTCCTCCACGTCCGTATACGTGGCAGAAGAGCCGGTCAGAGCTGGTGGAGGCGTCCGGGCGAAGCCAGTTGCACACATCCGCGGCGAGCACGATGCGACCGTCGGCGGCGCCCGGCATCGGCAGACCGGCCAGAACGCGGCGCAGGCGGGCCGGCTGCAACCACCCCTTGTCCAGCGCGGCGTACATCGCCCCGTGTCCGCGCTGGTGCTCGGCTGCCAGTGTCAGTTCGACCAGCGACTTCACCGGACCATCCGCGCAAAGGATCGCCTCGGTCAACTCGAAGAGCGCATCTGGGCGGGCGTATAGACAGTCGTAGAACTCAACTCGAAAGCGGGACAGGACACCCAACGCCTCGACGGCAGGGGCCTGGGCAAGGAAACTCATCTCAGCGGCCGTCCCTTCACACTCCGTGACTCGACACCTCGAAGCGTGGAGGACGGCCGCGTCTCACGTTCTCCGAAACGGAAGATCTCAGCAGGTCGGGTGACGTGCGAGGTTAAACAAAAGCTAAAGCGGGTGTCGCAGGTTCGAATCCTGCCGGGGGCACAGCAAAACGCCTGGTCAGAGGCCCTTCCGTCCGACGGGCGGGAGGGCCTTCGTACTCGCAGCACACATATGGCACACATGCGGCTGCGGGCAGAGGTGGGGAGCTGTGCGAGGTGCCCGCGAAGAACGAGCTGTCCCGGCGCCGGTACGAGAAGCTGGTCGACCGGCTGGAGTCGTTGATGCGGGCCACTCTGAAGCCGCAGTACAAGGGGTATTTCGGGCAGCTGGTCCTGGGCAGCGACGACCTCGCGGAGATGGGCGACCTCAAGGACGTTCGGCAGGCGGCGCGGGAGGCCGGGCAGCGTCTGGGCTGGAAGACCGCCACTCGCCTCGTCGGTGGCCGGCTCTTCGTGCTCGACGAGCGGTCAGTGCCTGAGCACATCGAGGCGCTGGCCGAGGACGAGACCGCTGCCGCGATGGACCGGGCCCGGCGGGATGGCCGACGACCGAGGCTGCTCTGACCCGGAAAGACCGGAAGGCCGCCCTCACCGGTTCAATACCAGTGACAGCGGCCCCCTCCGTTTGCCGTTTCTCGGCACGGATCAAACCCACATCACGCCGAGTCCTCCTCCAGGGCGGCCACCGTCTCAGCGGCCTGGCGGGCCTTCCGCTCGACCTTCTCCAGCCTGGTCTTCGCCTTGGCCAACTGCTTGGCACGCCGCTTGTGCATCTTCTTCGAGACCTCGTCGAGACGGTCCGGGAAGAGATGCCCGTACGTGTCCAGGGTCAGCGTCGCCGACTTGTGGCCCAGCATCGTCTGGACGACGTTGACGTCCGCACCGCTGGCGATGGCGAGCGGGGCGGCCGTGTGGCGCAGTTTGTGCGGGGTGACCTTGAGGTGCCCCAGTCCGGCTTTCACGACCGCCGGCGCGAAGAGCCGCTGGCGGAAGTTGCGGGCCCGCAGCGGTCCGCTCCGGGACCCGGACGTCAGCTCACCGCCGCGGCGATGGCGCGGGCGCAGGCCAGTGACTCGGTCTTCGACGTGTCGACCTCGATGTCGTAGTCGACGCCCTTGTGCACGATCTCGGCCTGCGAGGCCGCCATGCCGGCCGTCCGGTCGCCACGGGCGATCTCGCGTCCGGCCGCGGTCTCGGGGTCACAGCGCACCCCGACCCACAGCACTTCGAGCCCTTCGAGTTGCTTGCGCGTCCGCTCCTGCGAGGCGGCGCCGCCGAGGAAGACGTCATCGATGATCACGTGGGCCCCGGCCCGTGCCATGGCGGCGATGCCCGCCATCCAGGCGGCCTCGATCTCCCGGAACCCGGCGCCGACCTCGACCTCGCCCTGATCCCCGAACGTGATCCCGGAGTCCTGAGCGGTCATCGACCGGGGCAGCTTGGCGATCAGGTCGTCCACGCCGAGGGCGATCCAGGGGGTGGGGAGGATCGCCTGGAGGCAGCGGCTGATGCCGGTCTTGCCGGAGCTGGATCCGCCGTTCAGCACGATGACTTGAGTGCTCATGTGTTGGACTCGCCTTCCATAGCGGTGCGTTCGCCTTTCAGGGTGATGCGTTCTGAGCTTGTTCCGCTTTGACGGACACCATCAGTGTGGTGGTCAGACACCCCATGTTGTTTGGTGTCAAGCGGCATGGGGTTGGGCGTGGTGTGCCCAGGCAGTTGCTTCGTCGTAGTGGGTGCGGGTTTTGAGGCATCCGTGGAGGATGCCGACGAGGCGGTTGCCGAGCTGGCGGAGGGCGGAGTTGTAGCCGGCTTCACGGGCTCGCTGCTTGTCGTAGTAGCGGCGGGCGCCGGGTGAGACCCGCAGGGCTGAGAACGCCTGGCGCTGGAGTGCGTCAGCGAGCCGGTTGTTGCGGACATAGCGGGCCTGGACGGTGTGGCTCTTGCCGGATGCCCGGGTGACGGGGCTGGTGCCGGCGTAGTTCTTGCGGGCCTTGGCGGATGCGTAGCGAGTGGGGTCATCCCCGAACTCGGCGAGCACCCGGGCGCCGGTGATCTCTCCGATGCCAGGCATGGAGAGGTAGATCTCAGCGTCCGGGTGCGCGAGAAAATGCGCCTTCACCTGCTCTTCCAGCGTGGCTATCTGTTCATTGAGGGCGATCAGGAGACGGGCGTGGGCGGTCGTGGTGGCCCCGTAGGCGGCGGCCACAGGTTCGGGCAGTTCCAGGTGTTTCTCACGCAGCGCGGCCTGGATGGCCCCGGCTTTCTGGTCCCGGTTGTGGCGTCGGGCGCGGGCCAGGACGGCGGTGATCTGCGTGCGGGTCAACTTCGCCGCTGCCTGCGGGGTGGGCGCCTTGACGAGCAGTTCCAGCGCGTCCGTGCTGGTCAGCTCCAGACTCGCGTAGGCGTTCAGGGCGGCGGGAAAGTACTCGCGCAGCGTGTTGCGCAGCCGCTGAAAGGTGCGGGTGCGTTCCCAGATCAGGGTCTGGTGGGCGCGGGCAACGACCTTGACGGCCTGGGCCTGGTCGCTGTCCCCGGCAACGGGCCGCAGCTGGTCACGGTCGATGCGGACCATGTCGGCCAGCGCGTGGGCGTCGCCCTTGTCGCTCTTGGCGCCGGAGGTGCCGTACCGCTCCTTGAACCGGGCGACCTGTCGGGGGTTGATCGCGTAGACCTGGTAGCCGGCGGCGAGCAGGGCCTGCACCCAGGTACCGCGGTCCGTCTCGATCCCGACAACCACATCGGCCGGCTCGAGATCCTCACCGGCGTGCCTCGCCACGAGCTCGTGGAGTCTGGCGATGCCTTCCGCGCCCTCGGGCAGCCTCACGGTCGCGAGGCGGCGGCCCGTGGTGTCCTGGACCTCGACGTCGTGATGGTCCTCGGCCCAGTCGTCGCCGATCAGCAGCAACTCTTCCTCCTGGTCAGGTACTTCCCGGTCGTGCAGCCCGCGGAAGACACGGCACGCGGCCTAATGGATCCAGTGCTCACGCTCAGCTCGGCGGGCACGCCACCCCATCAGCGGTCATGGTCTTCCGGCCGACCAGCAGGGGCACGGTCTGACCACAGAACTCGTACTGGTTCCGGCCACATAAGTGCTCACCTGCTGGCGGCTACGGCACCGAGTCTCTTCGACCCGGCAGTTCCCATTAGGCCGCCAGGGCGGCTTCGTAGTCGGCGGGACTGCGGTAACCGAGGCTGCTGTGCAGCCGGTGCAAGTTGTACCAGCCCTCGATCCACTCGAAGACCGCGGTGCGGGCGACGGACCTGCTCGGCCAGGAACGGTCGCCGAGCAGTTCGTTCTTCAGGGTGGCGAAGAACGACTCGGCCAGCGCGTTGTCCCAGCACTGGCCGGTTCGGCCGACAGACAGCTGGATATCCAACTCGGCTGCGAGCAGGGCGAATTCACGGCTGGTGTACTGCCCAGGTTCAACCAGTCGTTGCAACACCCCTGATCAGAGGAGTGTGTTGTGGGACGACCAGCGGGTTGGATGGCGGAGTTGACGGGGCG
>NZ_JBFAKH010000145.1:0-10038 GCF_040655635.1 Streptomyces sp. NPDC050388 | reverse complement strand
GCCGCCGCCGACGGCGGAGCGACCTGCAGCGCCGCCGACCTGACCGCCTTCGCCCGAGCGCTGCGCACCGGCCGGTTGCTGGACGAGGAGACCACGCGCCTCGCGCTGACCCCGCAGGTCGACGAGCGGGCGGAGAAGGTGCGCGGCTACTGGTGGAAGTACGGCTTCGGTCTCACCCATCTCCTGGACGAGGGGGGAGCCGTCGTCCGCTGGGGTCACACGGGCGAGGAGGACGGGGTCAGCGCCCGCCTCTACCACTATCCCCGGCACGAGGTGGACGTCGCCGTCCTGGGCAACGTCAGCTGGTGTGCGGGCGACATGGGGTGGGCCGTGCATGACGCCCTGGTGAACGCCCCGGCCGGGTCGAACGGTTGAGGCGGGTCACGCGGTCGGGCGCCGTCGCCGGGGAATACGTTACCTGGTCAAGCAGCTCAACGGCACCCGCGCGGTGACCGACGCGCTCGGCGTCACCCAGCGCACCGTCGAGCGGTACGTCAAAGACCAGATCCGCCGGCCCCGCCCGGACCTCGCCCGACGCCTGGAGGACGCCGTGCGCGCCCGCCGGCGGCCCCGCATCCGCGAACGCGCCCGCCGCCAGGCCGCCACCAGCACCGGCCTGGTCGTCGACACCCGCGCCCGGTTCGGCTTCACCGCCGCACCCGGCACCACCGACGACGCCCGCCTCCACCACCTCACCCTCGCCCTGCCACCCCAGCACGCGGCCCGCCTCTTCGACGCCCAGGACTCGGGTGCCACCGAGCGGCAGCTGCGCGACCTCGCCGCCGAAGCGCTCGGTGAGGTCTACTTCCGCGACGGCGGCCGCCGCGCCCACGGCCTGCAGGTGGAGTTCACCGACGTCGAGCACCTGCAGTTCGAGCTGTGAGAGCGCGTCTGTGAACTCGTCGGCCCGACGTAGTCCGTGCAGGCCCGGCCGGGGCGCCCCCCCCGCCGCGATGAGTTCCGGCCGGGTCGCGGGTCTGTTCCGGTGAGCGTCCCAGGACGTCGTACGACGCCGCCCGGCACGAGACACCACGGAGGACACCATGACGACCACACCGGATGACCCGACCACCGCGCTGCCCGGCCGCCCGCCCGTCGTCGACCCGGCCACCTGGCAGACCGCCCGCGACGAGCTGCTGGTCCGGGAGAAGGCCCACACCCGTGAGGGCGACGCCCTCGCCGCGGCCCGCCGCCGGTTGCCGATGGTGGAGCTCGACCAGGCGGTCGAGGTCGTCGGAGCCGACGGCCCGGTCCCGTTCCTGGACCTGTTCCAGGGCCGCGAGGAGCTCATGGTCTACCAGCACATGTGGTACGACGGCGCGCCGCACCAGGGGCAGTGCGAGGGCTGCACCGCCACGGCCTGGCACCTGAAGGACGCCGTCTACCTCAACGCCCGCGGTGTCTCGTTCGCCGTCCTGACCACGGGCCGGTGGGACGAGGTGGCCGCCTACGTCGCGTTCATGGGCTACACCCAGCCCTGGTACTCGGTGCGCGACGTGGACGCGCCGGTCGGCGGGGAAATGGGGCATCTCACCTGCTTCCTGCGCGATGGCGACCGCGTGTTCCTCACCTACTCCACGACGGGCCGCGGCAACGAGCCGGTCAACGGGTCGCTCGGCCTGCTCGACATGACGCCCTACGGCCGCCGTGAGGCGTGGGAGGACAACCCCGAGGGCTGGCCCGAGGCCCCTCAGGCCGGCTCGCCGGTCGGTGGGCATGGCTCGCCGATCTGCTGGTACTGGCGCTCGGACGCCGACAGGAATGCCACCTGGGGCCCGACCAGCCGCCCCGTGCCGCAATGGACCCGCCCCGGCGCGACCCCCGTGAAGACCCTCGGCCGGCACGACCACCACCACTGACGCGCCTTCGCCGACGGCGTCGGCAAAAGGTGTCAGGGCCGTCTGGGACCAGGTCACCGGCAGCACCGGCCTTGCCGCAGCGGCCTGACCCAACACACCGGCCAGGCCACAACACGCCCCGGCATGCCGCCGGCCGCCCACACCCTGTCAACGTGACAACACCAGTCCCGTTGCTGTCCACCCGCCAGCGGTGTCCGGCCGGCAGCATACGCGCGGAGATCGTCGCCGCCTGTTCCGGCTCGAGGACGCCCCCCGGCGTACGTCTGGTGCACCTCACCGACCAGACCGCAGTCCGGGCAGACAGGCCCTGGCTCCTTGCCGACGAGGGCGCCGTCCTGGAGCACTGCTGGTAGTCGACGGCGTGCTGGAGCGCCGCTCATTCCTTGGCGGTCCGCGGTATCGCGTCGTCGCCCACGGCTCTACTCGCTCGGCGCCTGGCCGGTCCTGTTCCTGACGATGGCCTTGACTGTGCTGATCTTGAGGCTGAGCTCCTCGGCGATCGTCTCGTGGGCGACACCGTGAGCGGCCGCGGCCTTGATCTCCTGATTTCGGCGTTGGTAGTGCTCGCTGGCGTGGATGTTCTCGTGGAGGCGGCGGGCTTCGCGGAGGTGCTCGAGGCCGAGGTCGCGCGGCTCCTGGGTGGCGGCGGTGTTCGTGACGTTGAGTTGCTCGAGTCGTTCCGGTCGCTCGGTCTCGGGCCGGCGGAGAAGCCGCGCCCACCAGCGGGGCAGTCGGCCTCGCAGCGTGGTGAGCCATCCGGGCATGGGCATGGTGTTGTCAGCCATCGAATCCCCCAGGTTGCGATCACTGTCCCCGGACCGACGGTGACGGGTGAACACCGGGGGCACAAGGGTGCGAACCGGACGAACGGCATGAGGGTCCGCGCCCCAGTAACGCAGATCCTCCCGATGGTGGTGCGGACGACTGCTGGCACGGCGACAACACTGGCCATGCCGGATGCCCCTCAACGTGACAGCCCCCACGGCCGTTTCAGGACGACGGTGGGGCTGCCTGCGATGTGTCGGCTTCGTGTCAGTGGAGTGGTCGGCGGTCGTCGTCGGCCGCTGCTGGCTGTCTTCCTGCTGGCTGCGCTTCCAGGCGTTGGTGCAGCCCTCGTCCCAGCGCTCGTCCAGATAGGGCTTGTACTCGTCGAGGACGGAGGTTCGGTTGTGCTGCCACTGGCCGCGAAAGAGGTCTTCCGGCCTGGCCGCGTCGGCGAGGCTCTTGACGGTGTGGTGGGTCATGTGGTGCCGGCGCCCGATGGAGCGGCGGCTGTGGCCGGCTTCCAGCAGGGCGTGGACGGTGGCGTGTCTGGCCCGGATGCGGTGGGCGAACCGGTCGCTCTTCCACAGCGAGGTGGGTGCTTCCTCGGGCGGAGTGGGATCATCGGTTTCCTTTCCGGCCGGTTCGGGGACGAGGACGCGCAGGCACTGGCGGTGGCGGGCAACGGTCCGCTCGGCGGCCTCGCCGAGGTTGTGCCACAGATACCACCGGTCAGCGACCTGGATCGCCTGGGGTGCCCCGGCCGTGGCGTCTTCCGCGAAGAACGGAGCCCGGTCCCGGCAGATCACCTCGATTCCTGGCCGCTTCGCCAGCCACTCGGCCAGACTGGACGCCTCCCGGTCAGGCAGCAGGTCCACCGGCCGACGGGTCTCGCAATCGACCAGAGCCGTGCCGTAGACGCGGCCCTTGCGCGTCGCGTACTCATCGACGCCGACCGCCCGTGGGGACGGTGCCTCCGGCTTCGGCAAGGCCGTGAGCAGCCGCAACACCGTGCTGCGGCTGACGGACACTCCGAAGACTCGTGCCATCCGGGCACCGGCCCGGCCGGCGAGGGCGAGGCCGACCACGGCCAGCGTCGAACGCAGGCGCTCGGTCCACCGGCTGTGCCGCCGGGTCAGGCCCGGTAGTTGCCCGACAAATGTCCGTCGTCCGCACGCAGCGTTCCGGCAGAAGAACCGGCGGACCCACAGGCAGAGAACCACCCGCCGCCCCGCGCTGGGGACATCGGCGGGAAAGCGCAGGTAGGAGCTGTGTATTCGGCTCGAATGGCTCCCGCAGCTCGGACACGCCGCCTCGGCCGCCGTACTACGGGCCTTGACGTGTACAGCTTCGTGGTTCACGTCCACCGACAGCACCGCCACGTCCGCGATCGCCGGGAACAACAGCCCCTCCAGCCGGAGCGATGTCTCTTCCACGACGCTGAACTGTCGGCCACCCCAAGGTCGGCACTGATCATTTTCAGGCAGCCTCCGGGAGGTTGATCCGAGCGTCAGTCGTCACTCAGCGTGCCGCCTTCACGGAAAGCGAGCCAGAACCCCTGATCGGAAGTCATGCATGACTCACCACAACGCGCTCCTGACTCCGGCCTGCCGCTGCTGGATCGCAACTCCCGGCCACACTCGTCGTCGACCCGGACGCCGAGGAGCTTCGAACGGCAGTCAGCGCCAAACGATCACTCAACCTTCGGTGACAACGCTTGACCTCGCTGCGAGAGGTCAGCCCAGGACGCACCACTTGAAACACTCCTTCACCGATCGACCGCATTTCGTACGCAATTCGTACGGAAGAAGTACGTGATCCGTACGGTTCACGGGATAGGGTGTCGGTCAGGAGGTGTTCCGTGTCCGAGTTGTTCGAGGCGGTCGACGCGCTGGTCGCGTCCCGCTCTCCGCTGCCGCCGACGGGGGAGCGCAAGCGACTGCGTACCGCGCACGGCTTGACACTGGACGAGGTGGCCGCCGCGCTGAAGGTGCGCCGTGCCACGGTGAGCGCCTGGGAGTCCGGCAAGACCGAGCCCCGCTCACCGGAGCGTGAGGCGTACGCGCGGCTGCTCAAGCAGCTCGCGGAGCTCTACCCCGCTGCACCGGTGGCGAAGATGACGGCCCCGGTGGTGCCGACCACGTTCACCGGCTCGCCAGCCTTGGCCGACGCGGAGATCCTGTCCGCAGACAAGGCGTCCGAGGCTGCGGCCATGACCGCACACGAGAACACCCGGACCGCCCCCGCTTCCGCCGCCACAGCTCCGCCGGCCGCGCCGCGACCGGCGCGCACCGCCAGGCCGACGTCGACGTCGCGGCGTCCGGGCGCGAAGCAGGCGGCCCCGACCAGCGCTCCCGCGGGCAGCGCCGACACGCGCTTCGAGAACGGGCCGCTCGCCGTTGTCGACGTCGAAGACGGTCAGGCACTGGCGTACTGCGTCGGCGGTCTGGTCCTGGACGTGCCCGCCAAGTCCCTCCCGTCCCTGGTCGACTGGACGCTCACGGAGGCGAAGCTCGGGCAACCGAAGCTGTCCGGCCCGGGCAAGGACGCCGACCCGCTGCTCGTGCTCACCGAGGCCGCGCTGGAGCGCTACGGCCTGCCGGTCACCCTCACCGACGAGGAGCGGCTCGCCGGGCGGATCCCCGAGGGCCACAAGGTCATCAGGCAACTGGTCCGCGCCGACTGGAAGCTGACCAAGCGCGGGTTCGGCCCGTGGGCGCGGATCTACCGCCCCGCCACCGGTTCGGAACGGGCCTGCGTCCAGTTGTGCATCCCGTCCTGGCACGCGCTCGACTCCCGCCACTGGGGCGGGGCCGCCCAGCTACCGCCGGCGGACCTCGCCCGGGTGCTGGGTGTTTATGCGTCCCGGGTGATGACGCCGCGCGGCTCCACCGCCGTCACCGGCCTGGAGCTGATGACCGCGCTGCACCCGCCGACCCGGGCCTCCGAGCCCGACACCAACGGCAAGAGGCACTCCGAGCACAACCCCGGCAGTCTGGGCAAGGACCCGGTGGACTGTGCACCGTGCGAGGCGCCGGACGGGCACCCGCTCCTGGCGAACCTGCCACGCTTCCCCGTCCGCGGCCCGGCGGAGAAGCTGTTCGAGGAGGCGTACGACTGGGCACGCCCGATGACCGACGCCGAATGCCTGCGCCGCCACCTGGTCGGCATCGACGTGAACATGGCCTTCGCGGCGGGCGCCAACGGCCTGGTCGTCGGCCTCGGTGCGCCCACGCAGGTCAAGGCGCCGGTGTTCGACCCGAAGCTGCCCGGTTCGTGGCTGGTGGACCTGTCCCACGTCGACCTGTCCCGCGTGAAGGTCGGCAAGGAGTGGGCGGCGCTGGACGGCTCGCTGCTGCCCAGCCCGTTCACGCCGACGGGCGCGCGTCCCGAGGGCCCGGCCTGGTACGCGACACCCACCGTCGCCTACGCGGTGGAGCTGGGCTACGAGGTGCGCCCGATCGAGGCCTGGGTGCGCTACGAGAACGGCCGCTACCTGGACGGCTGGTACAACCGGCTGCGCGACGCCTACCTCGCCACCATGGCCGACCTCGGCGTGGAAACGGACCTGTCGCCGGCCGACTTCCTGGCGGCCATGGACGGCTACAGGGAGCGCGACCCTCAACTGGCGATCGTCGTCTCGGCGATCAAGGCGACGGTGAAGGGCGGCCTGGGTAAGCTGCGCGAACGCCCGCGCGGGGAGGGCTGGCGGCCCGGCGAGCCGTGGCGCGCGCTGTCCCGCCCGACGTGGCGGCCGGACATCCGCGCGGCGGTCATCTCCCGCACGCGCATCAACCTGCACCGCAAGATCGTCAAGCATGCGGCGTTCACCGGCGACTACCCGGTCGCGATCCTGTCCGACTGCGTCGTGTACGCGGCGGGCGGCACGAGCCCGCTGGACTTCCTGCCCTACCGGGAGGGCAAGCCGCTGCCGGGCGGCTTCAAGCTCGGGGTGAACCCCGGCCTGGTGAAGCACGAGGGCACCCAGAGCGTGCTGTGGGGCGAGGGCGTGCGGGAGCAGTTCACGGCCCCGGAACTCAACCTCGCCCGGTACATCAAGGACGGCACCGTCACCGGCCAGGACAACGGGGAGTAGCAGGCGATGAGCATGTTCGGGGACGGCCTGGACGCCGCGGTACAGAAAACCTTCACCCGCCCGGCACCCAAGAGCGCGGGCGCGCAGATGCGGTACCTGGTCAAGCAGCTCAAGGGCACCAAGCCGGTCGCCCAGATGCTGCGGATCTCCCAACGCACCGTCGAACGGTACGTGAAGGACCAGATCAAAAAGCCCCGTGCCGCTCTCGCCGCCCGGCTGGAGCGCGAGGTCAAGAAGCGGTGGCAGCCGCAGATCCGGGCGAAGGCCCGCGAGAAGGCGGCGACCACCGGCGGCATCGTCATCGACACCCGCGCCCGGCTCGGTTACACCGCACCGATCGGGTCGACGGACCAGGACCGCATCCGGCACCTGACCGTGGCCCTGCCGCCGCAGTACGCCGCCCGCCTCTTCGACGCCCAGCAGGCCGGCGCCGGCGACCAGCAGCTCAAGGAGATCGCCGCCGAAGCCCTCAGGGAGGTCTACTTCCAGGACGGCGGCCGCCGCGCCGGCCAGCTGGAGGAGGTCCGCTTCACGGACATCGAGCACCTGGAGTTCGACCTGTAGAGGCCGCACCGGAACATCGCCGGTGCTCGCGATGATGATCCGGCAACCCGACCACAGCGATGTTGAGCCGAAGCGCAATGGTCGGCACGAAGGCACGCTTGTCGTCACCGAGGCGGTTGCTTCGATCGAAGTGCCCCCTTGCCCCGCCCCGCACCATCGGCCTGCGCTGCGGTGAGGTCTCGAACCCACGAAGCGAGTGACGTCGAATGAAACGCGTGACGGTGGAGCGCTGGGCGGGACGGTGCGCTTTGCCGACGGATGCGAGGCCGACCGCGGAACGGGTCGCCGGCCGAGCGGAACGCGAGCCGTACTTGCCCCGGTCGCCAGGAGTCGGGCCGGTCAGGGCCCCCTTTTCAGGGCCCGCATGTTCACCGAGTCGATCGTGCACCGCGCCAGTCCAGTTCGCCGCGGGACCCGAGCTTGTCCAGGACCAGCCGGTGCGGCCTGGCCCACACCCGGGCCCGCCCGCACCTCGACCTGCTGGCCGAGGCCCGCGCGGGCGAGGTTGCGAATGGCGACCTCGGCGTGCTTGGGGTCGTACTCGAGGGAGACCAGCCGTCCGTCGGCCGGGAGGGCGCGGCCCAGCCAGATGGTGCTGTAGCCGCCGAGCGTGCCGATCTCAAGGATGTGGCGAGCGCCTTGCCCCCGGGCGAGGAACTGGAGCAGCTTGTCCTGGGCGGGGGACACGGCGATGGACGGAAGGCCGGCGGCCTCGCTGTCCCGCAGGGCGGCCGCCGGCACATCGTCGCCCAGGGCATCGGGCAGCAGACGGGCGACGAAGTAGTCGTCCACCGTGTGCCAGAGCTGCGAATCGCCCTTGCGCCCCTGCCTTTCGTCAGCGGTACTGGTTGACCCGTTTTCCTGGTGGACCAGTACCGCTGACCACAACAGAACCACTCGGCTTCCCGCTCAGGGCGCTCCTCAACGCGCCGAGGCCTGTGGGGACTGCTGCTCCCCGGCCTCCAGGGAAGGCGGCGAACCCGGCAGCGGGCGCCCCGCCGACTCGGCCATGCGCCACACCGCGAACCCGCCGACCACGGCCGCCGCCATCATGTAGTAGGCGGGCATCATCACATCGCCGGTCGCGCCGATCAGCGCCGTGACCACCAGCGGGGTGGTCCCGCCGAACACCGAGACCGAGACGTTGAAGCCGATGGACAGAGAGCCATAGCGCACCCGCGTCGGGAACAGCGCCGGGAGGGCGGCGGGCATCGTGGCGGTGAAGCAGACCAGCAGCAGCCCCAGGGCGCCCATCCCGACCGCCACCGCGAGCAGGCTGCCCTCGCGGATCAGCAGCAGGGCCGGTATGGACAGCAGCAGGAAACCCGCACAGCCGGCTGCGATCACCGGGCGGCGGCCGATCCGGTCGGTCAGCGCACCGGCGAAGGGCTGGACGATCATCATCAGCACCATCACGCCGAGCACGACGAGCAGACCGTGCGTCGCGTCGTAACCGAGTTCACCGGTGAGGTAAGTCGGCATGTACGACAGCAGCATGTAGTCGGTGACGTTGAAGACCAGCACCAGGCCCACGCACAGCAGCAGCGCCCGCCACTGGCCGGTGACCATCTCGCGCAGCGGCACCTTCGGGCGGTCGGTCTCCGCCTTCTCGACCTCGGCCGCGAACGCCGGCGTCTCCTCCAGGCGCATGCGCAGGTAGAGGCCGATGATGCCCATCGGGCCCGCAATGAGGAACGGCAGGCGCCAGCCCCAGGAGAGCAGGTCCTCGGAGGAGAGCAGCGCGGTCATCAGCGTGACCAGGCCGGCACCGCCGATGTACCCGGCCAGCGTGCCGAACTCCAGCCAGCTACCCAGGAAGCCCCGGCGTCGGTCCGGTGCGTACTCGGCGATGAAGGTCGAGGCGCCGGCGTACTCGCCGCCGGTGGAGAAGCCCTGCACCAGACGCGCCGCCAGCAGCAGGATCGGGGCGCCGACGCCGATCGTGGCGTAGGAGGGGATCAGGCCGATCGCGAAGGTGCCCACCGCCATCATGATCATGGTGAAGGCGAGGACCTTCTGCCGTCCCACGCGGTCACCGAGCGGACCGAAGACCATGCCACCCAGCGGGCGGATCAGGAAGGCCGCGGCGAAGGCACCGAACGTGGCGAGCAGCTGGGCGGTGGGGTTGCCCGAGGGGAAGAAGACCTTGCCCAGCGTGACCGCGAGGTAGCTGTAGACACCGAAGTCGAACCATTCCATCGCGTTGCCCAGGGCGGCGGCCTTCACGGCACGCCGGACGAGCGCGGGGTCGGTGATGGTGGGCGCCTGTGCGGTTCCGGCCTCCTGCGGCATGGGAGAGGACTTGGACATGACGGCTGGGGAAGTGCCGGCTTTGGGAGCGGCGACTGGGGCAGTCGACAAAACGTCGCTCGCCTACCTTTCGACGGGGACAGGGAAGGGATCCGCGCGGCGGCGCTGTCGGGCGGCCCGGAGAAGCGACGATAGGTGTACTTAGTGCCTATACGGGCGGTATGCGTTCAGTTGCAGAATGCATCCGAATGCCGGGTGGGCAGGCACGCAGCCCCTCCCCACAGCCGCTCGGCCAGATGTCTTCTGTGAGCCATCTCGCGTCCATTCGCTGCAACCCCGACCCCTCGCCGCACGTCGTCTGCCGCGCCAAAGAGTGGCCAAAGGCAGGACGGACGTCAGGTGAGACGGGGGTGTGGCTGGCGTTGGTGGGCCAGCGGCGCCCGGGGGTCGGCCCTACCGTGGTGGCATGGTGGTGATCAATGGTGGGCGGCGGAAGGTGGGCGCCCG